>CADBTM010000098.1 GCA_902797555.1 Oscillospiraceae bacterium | reverse complement strand
GGGAGTTTTTTCGTCATTTTTCTGTCAATCCGTGGGAATTTCAGTTGACCTGTGGAAATAACGGTGTTATACTGACTGTATCTGGGTATGTTTTTTGGAAAAACACATTGACTCTCAGGAGGTAGGTTTGCTTATGTATCGCATCGTTCGGAAAAAGCCCCTGAATGCCACCGTCACGCTGATGGAGATCGAAGCTCCCATGGTGGCGCGCAAGGCGGAGCCCGGCCAGTTTATCATCCTCCGCGTGGATGAGGACGGCGAGCGCATCCCGCTGACCATCGCCGGCTATGACCGGGACAAGGGCACGGTCACCATCATCTTCCAGGTGGTGGGCGCCACCACCGTCAAGCTCAACCAGAAAAACGAGGGTGAGTTTTTGCAGGACTTCGTCGGTCCTCTGGGCAACGCCACCGAGACCGAAGGCCTGAAAAAGGTCGCCGTGGTGGGCGGCGGCGTGGGCTGCGCCATCGCGCTGCCCGTGGCGCAAAAGCTGCACCGCGAGGGCTGTGAGGTGCACTCCGTCATCGGTTTCCGCAGCAAGGACATCGTCATCCTGGAGGACGAGTTCCGCGCCTGCTCCAGCCAGCTCAAGGTGATGACCGACGACGGCACCTATGGTGAAAAGGGTCTGGTCACCAACGCTCTGGAGGAGCTGATCCAGGCGGGCAACCAGTATGACGAGGTCATCGCCATCGGACCCATCATCATGATGAAGTTTGTCTGCAAGACCACCGAAAAATACGGCATCAAGACCATCGTCTCCATGAGCCCCATCATGGTGGACGGCACCGGCATGTGCGGCGGCTGCCGCCTGACGGTGGACGGCCAGACCAAGTTCGCCTGCGTGGACGGCCCCGACTTTGACGGCTCGAAGGTGGACTTTGACGAGGCCATCGCCCGCGGCGCCATCTACAAGGAGTTTGAGCGTCACGCCTATGACGAGGCCTGCAACCTGTTCAAGAAGGAGGTCAAATAACATGGCTGATATGAAAATGCCCCGCCACCCCATGCCCTCTCAGGATCCCGAAGTGCGCAACAAGAATTTTGACGAGGTGACGCTGGGCTATACCAAGGAAATGGCGATGGAAGAGGCGCAGCGCTGCCTTGGCTGCCCCAAGATGCCCTGCAAGAGCGGATGTCCCGTTCAGATCAACATCCCCGCCTTTATCGCCGAGGTGGCCAAGGGCGACTTTGGCGCCGCCTACGAGATCATCCACAACACCTCCAGCCTGCCCGCCGTGTGCGGCCGCGTCTGCCCCCAGGAGAATCAATGTGAAAAATACTGCGTCCGCGGCATCAAGGGCGAGCCTGTGGCCATCGGCCGCATGGAGCGCTTCGTCGCCGACTGGCACAACACCCACGCCTGCGAAGTGCGTCCCAAGCCCGCCTCCAACGGCCACAAGGTGGCAATCATCGGTTCGGGCCCCGCGGGTCTGACCTGCGCCGGCGACCTGGCCAAGCTGGGCTATCAGGTCACCATTTTTGAGGCGCTGCACAAGGCCGGCGGCGTGCTGGTCTACGGCATTCCCGAGTTCCGTCTGCCCAAGTCCATCGTTCAGAAGGAAGTGGACGGTCTGAAGGAGATGGGCGTGGAAATCTGCACCAACACCGTCATCGGCAAGACCATCACCATCGACGAGCTGATGGGCGAGATGGGCTTTGAGGCCGTCTTCATCGGCTCGGGCGCCGGTCTGCCCAAGTTTATGAACATCCCCGGCGAGAACCTGCAGGGCGTGTATTCCGCCAACGAGTTCCTCACCCGCATCAATCTGATGAAGGCCTATCGGGAGCATGCCGACACCCCCATCAAGCACAGCCTGCGCGTGGCCGTCGTCGGCGGCGGCAACGTGGCCATGGACGCCGCCCGCTGCGCAAAGCGTCTGGGCGCCGACGTCTCCATCATCTATCGCCGCTCGGAAAAGGAGCTGCCCGCCCGTGCCGAAGAGGTGGAGCACGCCAAGGAAGAGGGCATCGTCTTCCGCACCCTCACCAACCCCGTGGAGATTCTGGGCTACAACAATCCCGATGACAAGCGGGATCCCAAGAACGGCTCGGTGTGCGGCATCCGCTGCATCAAGATGGAGCTGGGCGAGCCCGACGAAAAGGGCCGCCGCCGTCCCATCGAGGTGAAGGGCAGCGAGTTTGACATGGAGATGGACTGCGTCATCATGGCGCTGGGCACCAACCCCAACCCCCTCATCAAGAACACCACCAAGGGTCTGGACGTGAACAATCACGGCGGTATCGTGGTCAATGAAGACGCCCTGACCTCCCGCGAGGGCGTTTACGCCGGCGGCGACGCCGTCACCGGTGCGGCTACCGTCATTCTGGCCATGGGCGCCGGCAAGCAGGCCGCCGCCTCCATCGACGCCTATCTGAAGAACAAATAAGGGCTTTCCCCAGGAAAAAAGCGCCGCGGCTGCGGCGCTTTTTCTTATTCGTCTTCCTCCACCGGGGTCACCATCAGGTCGCGGGCGATGGAGCGCTCCTTTTTTCGCCCGCTGCGCTCGTAAAAATAGCCGATGACGCTGAACACCACCGCACCCACAAAGTTGACCAGCAGATCCTTCATGGTGTCCAGTATACCGATGTCCAGATAGCCGCCCTCGATGACATAGCTTTGCCCGGAGGCCGTCTCGATGACGGTGCGGACGATGTCCCCCACCCGGACGCGGGTGCCCGCAGGGCTGAGGCTGACCGAGGAAAAGCCCCGCACTACAAAGTCCTTTTGCATATCCATGTGGAAAAACCAGTCCATGGCGCACTCAAAAAACTCCCACAGCACGCCGATGGTCATGGAAAAGCAAAAGGCCACCAGAGCCAGATAAAAGGGCGAGAGCCGCAGATTTTTGCTGCTGCGGTTGAGCAGCTGCACCAGCGAAAAGCCCACCGCCGCACACAAAAACCCGTTGAGGGTGTGGAGCATGGTGTCCCAGCCGGGGATGCGGACAAAATACTGGTCGATCTCCCCCAAGATCTCCGACGCGAAGATAAAGAGATAGATGATGGCCTGAAAAACCCCGGGGATCTGGATGCGAAAGCGCTGCTCCATAAAGCTGGGCAGCAGAAACAGCACCAGACTGAGCAGACAGAGGGCGACGCCCTCATAGTTTTGTGTGAAAAAGCAGCGGATCATGGTGAGGATCACCAGCACCCGCAAAATGGAATAGAGGACAAACGTCCGGGGATTTTGCCGGATGCCGTCCTGCAGGCGGCGGATATAGCGCGCAATCCGGGTTTTGGGCTGACGGCGCGGCTTTTTCGGTTTTTTGGTCATAGGATCACCCCGTTTATACTATGGCAACACTGTACCACAAGATTCCGGCACCGTCAAGAAATCCGTCCGGCCGGGCGCTTGCAATTCTTTCCGGTTCGGTTTATCATAAAGAAAAAAGGGGTGGTGTCATGATCGTGCGCGTTGTGCGGGGAGATCCTGCGGGAAACATCACGGCCTTTGTCCTCGATCCGGTGCCGCCGGAACGGCGGACGGAGGTGGCAAAGGGCTTGCTCCGCCTGCCCGAGCTGGGCGCCGAGCAGGTGGCCTTCATCTGCCCGCCCAGGGGGGATGCCGACGGGCGGATCGAGATGTCCGGCGGAGAGTTTTGCGGAAACGCCATCCGCGCCTTTGGTCTGCTTGTCGCCCGGCAGCGGGGCATCGCCCATGCCGTCCGGCTGCATCTGGAGATCAGCGGCAGCGACCGGTCCGTTCCGGTGGACGTGGATCCCGAAGGGGGATGCGCCAGGGCGCGCATGCCTCTGCCCCACTTTGTCCGTCCCCTTTCCGTGGGACAGCTGAAGGGAACGCTGGTGGATCTGGGCGGCATCGCCCATTTCGTCGTCTCCTGCCCGCCCGACGGCGCGGTGATGGACCTGGCCGAGCCCGCCATTCTGGCGCCGAGAGAGGCAGGCGGCTGCGCGGGAGTGGAGGCCTATGGGGTGATCTTTCTCCACGGCGGGCGCATGACGCCGCTGGTCAAAGTGCCCGCCACAGAGTCCCTGTACTGGGAGGGCAGCTGCGGCAGCGGCGCTCTCGCCGCGGGAGCGGCCGAGAGCCGCGGGATATCCGACGGCGTCTTTTCCCGGGAATACGTCCAGCCCGCCGGCACCATCCGGGTGGAGCTGACCCGGGAAAAAGGACAGACGGTGTCGGCCTGTATCCACGGCGCGGTGACGCTGGACGAGCCCATCACGGTGGAAATAGAATAAAAAGAAAACAGCAGCCATGGGGCTGCTGTTTTTTCTTGTTTACGCTTCTTTTGGCGGATAGTACCGTTCTCCATAGATGGCGGTGCCCACCCGGACGATAGTGGCGCCCTCGGCGATGGCGGCGAGATAGCTGTCAGTCATGCCCATGCTGAGCACATCCAGACGGGCGTTTTCATAGTGCCTTGCCTTGGCCTGCTCCATCAGCTCCCGCAGCATGGCAAAATAGCGGCGGCTGTCGTCCCCATTGTCAAAGGCGGGCGGGATGGCCATCAGTCCCCGCGCCTCCACATGCTTCCGCCCGGCGCAGGCTTCCAGCAGCGGCCACAGCTCGTCCGTGGCTGCGCCGGTCTTGCTCAGCTCGCCGCCGATGTTGAGCTCGAAGAGGATCTCCTGCCGCAGACCCTGCTTTTCGGCCTCCCGGTCGATGGCCTCCAGCAGACGGACGCTGTCCACGCTCTGGATGACCGCGGCGCGACCCACCACCTTTTTCACCTTGTTGGTCTGGAGATGCCCGATAAAGTGGGCGGGCTTGCCCAGATATGCCCCGTCGTCCCCGTGGAGCACCAGCTCCTGCATGTGGTTTTCTCCGAAAAGATCCACGGGCAGGGCGGCGCTTTGGCGCACGGTTTCGCTGGAGCGGGTCTTGCACACGGCGCACAGGAGGATCTCCTCCGGTCGGCGTCCGGCAAGGCGGGCGGCCTCGGCCATTTTTTCCCGGATCTCCCGGACGTTTTCCGCCATGCGGGCGGCGTCAAAGGCTTCCGCCATGTTACAGTTCCAGATAGACGGCGCGGGAGCCGCCCACATACTTGGGTCTGGTGCGGGCGCACAGCAGGATGGCTTCGCCGATGTGGTTCAGGCTGAGGCGCACGGGCACGGCCACCCGACGCAGATGCATACCGATCAGGGTGCCGCCGATGTCCATACCGGCGTCGGCCACAATGGTCTCCACCGCCACGGGGTCGGCGAAATTGGCATATGCGGTGACGGCAAAGGAGCCGCCCGCATGGGGCTGCGGCACCACATTGACGATCTCCCAGCCCTTTTCCTCCGCCAGCTTGCGCTCGACGATGAGGGAGCGGTTGAGATGCTCGCAGCACTGGACGGCCAGCCAAATGCCCTTTTCCTGCAAAACCGGATAGATTCCCGCAAAAGCGGCCTGCGCCGCCTCCAGGCTGGAGCCCTTGCCGATGCGCTTGCCCACCATTTCGCTGGACGAGCAGCCGATCACCAGCACCTGTCCCTCTTTCAGCTTGGCCTGCTCGATGAGCTCGGTCACGGCCTGCCGCGCCTGCGCGGTGATTTCCTCATACATAGTGTCAACGACCTTTCCAAAAATATTTTTCCAAATCAGGCACCCGGGAGAGCGCCAAAAAGAGCGCCGTGGAGATGGCGATGCCCACCACGCCCTGCATCAGATTGCCGGGGATGCTGGCGATCGCGCCCTCCAATTTGCCGAGGATGAGCGCTTTGTAGGCAAAAT
>CADBTM010000097.1 GCA_902797555.1 Oscillospiraceae bacterium | reverse complement strand
TCGTTGTTAGTGCCGTAGGTGACGTCGGAGGCATAGGCCGCCCGGCGCTGCTCGGGGGTGAGATCATGGATGATGATGCCGCAGCTCAGCCCCATAAAGCGATAGACGTTGCCCATCATCTCGCCCTGATATTTGGCCAGATAATCGTTGACGGTGACGATGTGCACGCCCTTGCCCGACAGGGCGTTGAGGTAGGCGGGGAGGGTGGAGGTCAGGGTTTTGCCCTCGCCGGTCTTCATCTCGGCGATGCGCCCCTGATGGAGGATGATGCCGCCGATGACCTGCACCCGGAAGGGGAACTGACCCAGCACCCGGCGGTCGGCCTCACGCATGGCGGCAAAGGCCTCGGGGAGAATGTCGTCCAGCGTTTCCCCCTGCTCCAGACGGCTTTTGAACCAAGGAGTCTTTGCCTGCAGCTCCTCGTCGGAGAGGGCGGCGTATTCCTGCTCCAGCGATTCGATCTTGTCCACCAACGGAGTGATCTTTTTGATCTCGCGGGAGGAGGTATCGCCAAAGAGTTTTTTCATAAGTCCGCTTGCCATATGTTCGATATCCTTTCTGGAATAAGAAAAATCTGATTTTCAACTATATACTATACCACAAAACTCCGTCAAAAGAAAGGAAAAACGGGTTGTTCCCATGGCTTTTTTATGATATACTTATAAATAAAGTTTGAACTTTCGCGCATTTTGCCGCAGGGAGGGATTTTTATGAAGCTGCTGTATATTGTCAACACCCATCATGACGAGGCTGCCTACCGCGCCTATGCCAAGGTGCATATGGACGCCCGGGTCACCCCCGCCGCCCGGGTGATCTCGGCGCTGTTCGGGCTGATCATCGCCGCGGGCGGCGTGCTGGCCATCGTCCGCCGGGGCTTTAACATCTTCCACCCGGTCACCATTCTGCTGGGCGTTTTGTGCATCTTTGCCTATCCGCTGGGGCGGTGGCGCATGGAGCACAACCTCACCAAGCGCGCCCGGGATATGACCATGCACATCGACTATCGCTTTGGCGAGGACACCTTCTCGGTGTCCTATCCGGGGGAGAACAGCACCATCCCCTATGACCAGATCCAGAAGATCGTGGAGACCGACGATTATTTCTTTGTCTATACCGACGTGCGCATGGCGCACATCCTGAAAAAGGCCGACTTTACCCAAGGGGATCCCGCCACCTTCGCCGCCTTCCTCAAGGAAAAGAGCGGCGTGGACGTCACCCGGGCAAAGGCATGAAGACCTATCTCCTGCTGCCCAGCCCGGGACACAGCCGGATCTTTCTCGATCAGGCGGGGGAGGCCGCACTAAAGGAGCTGCGCGCCCTTTTGCCCGGGGTACAGGCCGAGCAGACCGTGACCGCAGGGCTGCCCTGCTTTCGTCTGACGGCGGAGGAGCCGCTGGACGAACGGGCGATGGAGGCCGTCGCCTCGTCCTCTCTGTTTTACGCCCTGTTTGAGGAGTATGAAAACACGCTGCTCTGTCCCGTAGAGGCGCCCCGGTGGCGCTATCTGCCCGACAGTCTCAACACCATTCTGAAGTATCCCGGCAAGACCAACGAGCAGTTTACCCGCATGCTGGTCAATCTGGCGGCGTCGGTGTCCCACGGCCTGCGCCCGCTGCCCACTCTGCTGGACCCCATGAGCGGACAGGGCACCACCCTTTTTGAGGCGGCCATCCGGGGATGGAACGCAGTGGGGCTGGAGGTGCAGGAACAGCCCGTGCAAAAGGGGAGCACCTATTTTCTCAAGTTTCTGGAAACCGGACATTACAAGCACAAGCGGTGGGAAGAGCGCCGCACCGTGGGCGGCAAGCGGGTCGCCCGTCTGGTGGGAGTGGAATACGCCGCCGAAAAAGACGCGTGGTACGCAGGAGACACCCGCTCCATCCGGTTTTTCCGGGCGGAGGGCAGTCTGTGCGCCGACCTTCTGCCAAAGGAGAGCGCCGATCTGCTGGCCTGCGATCTGCCCTATGGCGTCCAGCACGGAGGCAGCGGGGCGGACGGCCTCACCCGGGACGCCTCCAGAACGGTGGTCGAATGCGCCGCCGGATGGTACAGGGTGCTGCGCCGGGGCGCGGGAGCCGCGCTGGCCTATAATGTGCACACCACTCCCCGGGAAAAGCTGGCGCACGCCATGGCGCAGGCGGGCTTTTCCGTTCTGCCTCCCATAGAGGGCATGGCGCACCGGGTGGATCAGGCCATTTTGCGGGATGTTTTGCTGGCAAGAAAAGAAAGATAAATTGACATAAAAAGGAGTCTTTGTTATGGAATTTCACGAAAAGGCACAGGCCATTCGGGACGAAATGATCGCCATCCGCCGGGAATTGCATCAGCACCCCGAGCTTGGCACCTTTGAGCACGAGACCCACGCCCGCATCTGCGCCCTGCTGGACAAGTGGGGCATCGAGCACCGGGACATCGCCGACACCGGCATTCTGGGCATCATCCGGGGCGGCAAGCCGGGCAACGTGGTTGGCATCCGCGCCGACATCGACGCCCTGCCTCTGCAGGAGGACAAGAGCCGCTCCTATTGCTCCCAAAACGACGGCGTGATGCACGCCTGCGGTCACGACGTCCACACCACCATTTTGCTGGGCGTGGCCAAGCTGTGCAAGGAGATGCAGGCCGATCTGCCCGGCACGGTCAAGCTGTGGTTCCAGCCCGCCGAGGAGACCATCGGCGGCGGCGAGCGCATGGTGCAGCAGGGCGCCTGCGAGGATCCCAAGGTGGATTACGCCATCGGTCTTCACGTCCAGCCCTATATGGACGTGGGCAACGTGGAGATGCGCTATGGCCAGCTCAACGCCTCCTGCGATACCGTCACCATCACCGTCCACGGCAAGGCCGGTCACGGCGCCTATCCCGAGCGGGGCGTGGACGCCATCGTGGCCGCGGCGGGGATCATCTCCGGCCTGCAGACCTTTGTCAGCCGCAACATCAGCCCGCTGAACAATGCCGTCCTCACCATCGGCACCATCCACGGCGGCGCCAAGAGCAACATCGTGGCCGACGAGGTCACCATGACGGGCACCCTGCGCACCCTCGATCCCGAGACCCGCGTTTTTGCCCGCGACAGGATCATCGCCCTCTCCAAGGGCATCGCCGAGGGCTATGGCTGCACCGCCGACGTGAACGTGGAGTGGGGCTATGCCGCTCTGATCAACACCGACGCCGTGGTGGACGTGATGAAGGCCAAGGCCGAAGAGCTGTTGGGTCGGGAGCATGTGCTGATGAAAAAATATCCCTCGCTGGGTGGGGAGGACTTCCAGTACTTTATCGACGCCTCCACCCACGGCGGAGCCTTCTATCATCTGGGCTGCGGCAACAGCGAAAAGGGCATCACCGCCGCGCTGCACAACCAGCAGTTTGACGTGGACGAGCGGTGCATCCCGCTGGGCATCGAGCTGCAGATGAACTTCCTTATGGAACTGCTCCAAAAGTAACCCCCGGTTGATCATTCATTCCCACCGAAACGACCCCCAAAAAAGGAGGAAAAGTATGAAACGGAAAATTCTGATCTCCCTGCTGCTGGTGTGCGCCATGCTGATGGGCGCTGTCACCGCCTTTGCGGAGGAAGCCCCTGCCCAGGAGGCAGGCGCCTATTATGACGAAGCGGCGGCGTGGGCTGCCGAGCGGGGCATTCTCCCGGACGAGAACGCCTTTGCTCCCGACGGAACAGTGACCCGCGCGGAGGCGGTGGCCTTCCTGTGGCGGATGGCCGGACAGCCCGAGCCCCAGCAGGACGAGACCTTTGCCGACGTGGCTGCCGACGCCGACTATGCTGCCGCCGTCCGGTGGGCGGTGGAGCAGGGCATCACCAACGGCACCGGCGGCGGAAACTTCAGCCCCGACGCGATCTGCAGCCGCGGTATGATCCTGACCATGCTCTACCGCATGGAGGGCAGACCCTTTGACGCCGCAGCGGCGGCCGAGATCCCCGAAAACACGGAGGAGTGGACGCTGGAGGATATGTCCAACTATTTCATTCAGTCCTTTATCAACAGCTTCCGCACGCAGGAGATGCTCAAGGACGTGGCCGAGGGCACCTTCTACGAGATTCCGATCTATTGGGCCGTGACCAACAGCATTCTGGATGAAAACACGGTGGACACCGAGGCCATGACCATTGCCCCCGCCGCACCCTGCACGCAGGGCGAGATGATGTACTGTCTCTATCGGACGAATGCGTATGAAGAAGCTGTGGCCGCCGCCGAAGAGGCCAACAGACCTCCCGAGCCCATCAACTTTGGCGAGGTGCCTGAGACCGTTCTCATGGACAAGGACGGTGTGAAGGTCACCCTTGTGGGCGTGGAGCTCGACCGCTATGGCGACAGCGTGATGCACATCACCGTGGAAAACACCTCGGACAAGCAGATCGCCGTGGACGGAGAGACCTTCTATGTCAACACCTATGCCTTCTATCCCTATTTCTACACCCCAGAGGTGGAGGGTGACATCACCTTCTACAACGACGTGACAGCCGCCCCCGGCGAGACGGTGGACGGCTATGCCGATATGAGCTCCCTCCGGGAGGCGGGCATCCTGTCGGTTTACGAGATGGAGATCCAGATGACCGCCAGGATCGTCACCAAGGTGGAGGACGGCTATGAGTACGAGCCCTATGCCGACGGCGAGCCGGTGACGATCCGCACCAGCCTGTACGACGAAAACGATCCTCCCGTATACGGCGTGGAGGGAACGGTCGTTGTCGATCAGAACGGTCTTCAGGTGGTCGTTTGCCGGGCGGAGAACAGCGAATACAACGGGCCGCAGATCGCGGTGTACTTCTATAACGGAACCGACAAGGACGTGTATGTGGAGCTGACCGGACTCAAGCTGGACGGCGTGGAGTACGAGGGCTTTTGCAGTGCGAGCGTCGCTGCGGGCAAGCGTCGGATCGAGACGGTTTACGTGGACTATGACTATGACAATGTCCCCGTGGCGCAGCAGGCGGAGCTCACCTTTGCGCTGATCGATACCGAGACGTGGGAGCCTGCCCAGAGTTTTGCCCCCGTCACCGTGCCCTTTGCAAACTGAACCGAACAGAACAAAACCAAACGTCTCGCGGCATTTGCCGCGAGACGTTTTTTATGACCGATCCCCGGGAGAAAAGATCACCGCCGCAAGCAGGGAGAAAAACACAGCTGCGGCGATCCCGCCCGCTGAGGCGGTGAGCCCTCCGGTGAGCGCGCCCAGCAGTCCCTGCTGCATAACGGCCTCGCTGACGCCCTTTGCCATGGTATAGCCAAAGCCCATCAGGGGCACGGTGGCGCCGCAGCCTGCAAAGCGCACCACCGGCTCCCACAACCCCAGCCCGGTGAGCGCCACCCCCAGCACCACATAGGCACTGAGGATGCGCGCGGGAGTGAGACGGGTGCGGTCGATGAGGATCTGGCTGAGACCGCAGATCACCCCGCCCACCAAAAATGCCTTGACGTAGATCATTTCGCTCCCTCCAATACGATGAGATGGCAGATGCCGGGGATGGTCTCCCCCTGATTGGCGGTGAGTGGGCTCATCAGTGCGCCCGTCCCGCAGAACAGCAGGTTTTTCAGTTCGCCGCAGGCCAGCCGGGGCAGCAGATGACCGCACAGCACGGCGGCCGAGCATCCGCAGCCCGAGCCTCCGGCGTGGACGTCCTGCTCCTTTCCGTAAAGCAGCAGGCCGCAGTCCTGATAGCGCCCACCCAGCGTGACCCCATCCCGGGCGAACAGCTCGTTTACCATGGTGTGACCGATGGCGGCCAGATCGCCTGTGACGATGCAGGCATAGTCCTCGGGCGCGGTGCCGCTGTCCCGGAAAAAGGTGCGCAGCGTTTCGTAGGCGCTTTGCGCCATGGCGGCGCCCATGTTGGCGCTGTCGGTGATGCCGGGGTCAAAGATCCGCCCTACGGTGGCGGCGCGCAGGCGCACCCGACGGGGCGCATCGCACAGGATGACCGCGCCGCAGGCGGTGGCCGTCCACTGGGCACAGGGCGGCCGCTGACCGCCGTATTCCAGCGGATAGCGATATTGCCGTTCGGCCGAGCAAAAGTGGGAGGAGGCGGCGCACAGGGCTTTGCGGCTCCAGCCTCCGGCGGTGAGCACCGCTCCCAGCAGCAGGCTTTCCGCCATGGTGGAGCAGGCGCCGTACAACCCCAGATAGGGCATGCCCAGACCCCGCATGGCAAAGCTGGTGGAGACACACTGGTTGAGCAGATCGCCCCCCAGCGCACAGTCCAGCGCCGAGGGAGTGAGGTCGGCCTTGCTGAGGGCGTGCTGACAGGCCAGCTCGATCATGCGGCGCTCGGCCTTTTCCCATGTTTTTTCACCAAAGCGGTTTTCCTTTGCCACATAGTCAAAGCAGGCGCCCAGCGGCCCCTCGCCCTCCTTTTTGCCCACGGCGGCGGCGCAGCTTTCCACCCACACCGGCTCGTCGAAAAACAGTGTGTCCCCCACGCGGCGGCCGGTCATGCTGCCCCTCCGAACAGATACAAAAGCAGGCCGTAGAGCACGCTGGCACTGATGCCGAAGGTGAGCACCGGCCCTGCGATGGAAAACATCTTGACGCATACCCCCAGCACAAACCCCTCGGTTTTGAACTCCAGCGCGGGAGCGGCCACCGAATTGGCAAAGCCGGTGATGGGCACCAGCGTCCCCGCGCCCGCCCATTTTGCCGCCCGCTCGAAAAGGCGCAGCCCGGTGAGCAGCACCCCCAGAAAGATGAGGGTCACCGACACTGCCGTCCCCGCGGCCTTGTCCTCCATGCCCCAGCCCAAAAAGATCCCCTTGAAAAACTGTCCCAAGGCGCAGATCGCCCCGCCCGTAAAAAAGGCGGCGGGCACGTTTTTCAGCGAAGGCGAGGGGGGCGACGCCTTTTGGGACAGGGCAAGATATTCCTTTCGATCCAGCTTCATGTTCTTTCACCTCTGCCAAAAGTTTGGCAGAAACACGGGAAAAAATACGGAGACCGGGCAAAGAAAACGCTTCTTTTCTTGCTTTTCCCGAAAAAATGCAGTATGATAAAGCAAGAAATCAGAAAAAGAAAGGGAGCGACTTCGCATGTATGATATTTTGATCCGCAACGCCAGGATCATCGACGGCACGGGCAACCCGGGCTATCACGCCGACGTGGGCGTGAAGGACGGAAAGATCGCCCGCATCGGGCAGCATCTTTCCGGGGCGGGGACCGTCATCGACGGCACGGGCAAGGTGCTCAGCCCCGGCTTTATCAACGTCCACAGCCATCAGGATATGGTGCTGGAATGGGACCTGCCCTGTGCCGGCGAGCTGGAGCAGGGCATTACCACCTTTGTGGGCGGCATGTGCGGCGAAAGCCCCGCGCCCATCGCCTCCGCTTTTGAGGAGGACGGCATCCGCGTCACCGGTGCGAGAGAGGACGACAAGGAGAGCATGGCCGCCCGTCACGGCATGGGAGACTATCTTCGCTTTTTGGATCGTCCCTGCGGGGTCAACTCCGCCTTTTTGGTGGGACACGGCAATCTGCGCGCCGCCGTGGTGGGCTATGCCGACCGCAAGCTGACCGACAGCGAAATGGAGCAGATGAAGGAGCTGCTGCGCCGGTGCATGAAGGAGGGCGCGCTGGGCGTTTCCTTCGGTCTGATTTATCCTCCCGGAAGCTATGCCGACACCGACGAGCTCATCGAGGTGTGCAAGGTGGTGGCCGAGATGGGCGGCATTTTCACCGTCCACATGCGGGGCGAAAACACAAGGCTGATCGAGGCCACCGACGAGATGCTGCGGGTCGCCCGCGCCTCGGGCGCACGGTGCGTCATCTCCCACCACAAGGCCACCGGCGGCAGAATGAACTGGAACAAGACGGCGGCCACCATCTCTCTGATGCAGCACGCGGTGGACGAGGGGTATGACGTTTTTTGCGATCAATATCCCTACACCGCGTCGTCCACCGGACTGAACACCAACATCCCCGAATCCATGCACACGCTGGGCGTGGAAAAGCTGGTGGAAATGCTGCGGGATCCCGTGGAGCGGGAAAAGCTGCGCCCGGTGATCTGCGGAAAAAAGAGCTCTCACGAGCGCTTTGTCTACACCATGATCGGCGGCTGCAAGAGCCATCCCGAATATGGCGGACGGATGCTCAACGACAT
Organism: Oscillospiraceae bacterium; assembly: GCA_902797555.1. Lineage (GTDB taxonomy): Bacteria > Bacillota > Clostridia > Oscillospirales > Butyricicoccaceae > UBA4644. The sequence continues at coordinate 10,804 of CADBTM010000097.1, read as the reverse complement.
CGCCGACGAGCTGGGCGTCGATCCCTACGACCTGCAGTGCGACCTGCTGGCCGAAAACGAGCTCAACGTCAGCGGCATCTTCCACTCCATGTGCGAGGAGGACGTGGAGCGGGTCATGCGGTGGGATCGGGCCATGGTGGGAACCGACGGCATGAGCCACCTGAACGGCAAGGGCGGCCATCCCCGGGCATACGCTACCTTCCCCCGGATCCTCGGCCGCTATGTGCGGGAGCGCAAGGTGATCACGCTGGAAAACGCCATCCGGAAGATGTGCTATCTTCCCGCCATGGTCTACGGCTTTTCCACCAAGGGACTGATCCGGGAGGGCATGGACGCCGATCTGGTGCTCTTTGATCCCGAAACCATCTGCGATCAGGCTACCTACACCCATCCCGAGCTGGACAATGTGGGCATCGACTATGTGCTGGTCAACGGGTGCGTCGCCGTCAAGGACGGCAAGGCCACCGGCGTGCTGGCCGGACGGCAGCTGCTGAGAAGGGACGACTGAGGTGACCCTGCACATCGAGGCGGCACCGCTGGAGGGGGTCACCAAGGCCGCCTTCCGGCGGATCCACCGTCAGCTGTTTTCCGGTGTCGACCGGTATTACAGCCCCTTTTTGTCCCCCAGCGGCGACGGCGTGTTCAGCAAGCGGGAGCTGGCGGACGTGCTGCCCGAAAACAACGGGGAGATCCCGCTGGTGCCCCAGGTGCTTACGGCGCGGGCCGAGCATTTTGCGTGGGCGGCGCAGCTTTTGGCCGAGATGGGCTGGACGACGGTCAATCTCAATCTGGGCTGCCCCTCGGGCACGGTGGTGAGCAAGCACAAGGGCGCCGGGCTGCTGGACGACCCGGAGGGGCTGGAGCGGCTGCTGGAAGGCGCCTGCGAGGCCGCCGAAGCATGCGGTCTGCGCCTGTCGGTAAAGACACGCATCGGCGTCACCGACGCGGACAAGCTCCCCCGGCTGATGGAGATCTACAACGCCTATCCCCTGGAGGAGCTCATCGTCCATCCCCGGCTGCGCAGTCAGTTTTATCGGGGACAGGTGGATCTGGAGGCCTTTGCCTATGCCCTGCGCGTCAGCCGCAACCCGGTGTGCTATAATGGGGATCTCTTTACCGCAGAGGATTGGGCGCAGTTTCACCGGCGCTTTCCCTCGGTGGAGCGGGTCATGCTGGGCAGAGGACTGGCGGCAGATCCCGCGCTGGCGGAGGAGCTGCGCGGCGGCGAGCCGCTGAACACCGACCGGCTGAAGGCGTTTCACGACGGGATCTATGCCGCCTATGACGCCGTCATCCCCGAGGACAACAATCTGCTGCGCCGGATGAAGGAGCTGTGGCCGTACTTTGCCTGCACCATGGAAAACAGCGCCCGCCCCCTCAAGGCCGTCCTCAAGGCCAACCGTCGGGGGGAATACTGCGGGGCGGTCAACGCCCTCTTTGCCGCCTGTCCCGTGGTGCCGGGGCGTGGCTTTGCACCGCCCGAGGGCGGCGGTGTGCGCCATTTTTGAGGAGCGTTTGGAAAAACTTCCAATAAAATCGCGGTTTTTTCCAATCTGACCCCTTCAATTTGTGCGCATATCCCGTTGACGGACGGCGGGGAATGTGGTATCTTTAATACAGTGAAGCAAATCGGAAAGGAGCTTTTCCCATGAAGCGCAGCTTTGCCGACAACGGATTTGCCGCAAAGTACGTTGCGGGCTTTTTTGCTGCGTATTTTTATTCCTATTCCTATACGCAGGAAAGCACATCGGGAAAGGCTTGAATCGGATCGAAGGATCGCGGCTCTGCCACCCGGCAGAGCCGTTTTTCATAACGGCACGGAAAAGAGGGATTGTGTATGGACAAGCTGCAGCAGGCGCGGGCGGAGATCGGCCGCATCGACGAGGAAATGGCGGAGCTTTTTACCCGCAGGATGGCTGCCGTCCGTCAGGTGGCGGAATACAAGCAGGAGCACGGCCTGCCCATTTTGGACGCCGCCCGGGAAAAGGAGCTTTTGGAGAAAAACGCTCTCCGGGTGGAGGATGACGGGCTGCGTCCCTTTTATGCCCTCTATCTCAACCACACCATGGCGGTCTCAAGGGAGTATCAGCGTCAGCTGATGGAGGGCATGCGGGTGGCCTATTCGGGCACCGAGGGCGCCTTTGCCCACATCGCCGCCGGGCGGATCTTTCCCTCCGCCGCACGGGTGGGCTTTTCCGGCTTTGCCGCCGCCTATGGGGCGGTGGAGGCGGGGGACTGCGACTGCGCGGTGCTCCCGCTGGAAAACAGCACCGCCGGCGAGGTGGGACAGGTCACCGACCTGATGTTTGACGGCAGCCTGTTTGTCAACGGGGTGTACGAGCTCCCTGTGCAGCACGATCTGGTGGCACTGCCCGATACGCGGATGGACGACATCGAATCGGTGATCAGCCATCCCCAGGCGCTGGAGCAGTGCGCCCCCTATCTGCACAAAAAGGGCTGGACGCAGGTACCCTATGCCAACACCGCCATGGCTGCAAAGCAGGTGGCCGAGGCCGGCTCCCGCCGGATCGCCGCCATCGCCAGCGAGGAAACGGCGTCGCTTTACGGACTGAAGGTGCTGGAGCCGCACATCAACAAGGGGGATCGGAACACCACCCGCTTCGGCGTGTTTTGCCGCACGGTCTACAACGGTCTGGGCGGACGGATGGGCGACCATTTTATCCTGCTGTTCACCACCCGCAATCAGGCGGGCGCGCTGGCGCAGGCCATCGACATCATCGGAAGATACGGATTTAACATGCGCACCCTGCGCTCCCGTCCCCGGCAGGATCTGATGTGGGAATACTATTTCTATGCCGAGGCCGAGGGCGACGTGGGCTCGGAGCAGGGCAAACGCATGCTGAACGAGCTGGCGGGCTGCTGCGACACCGTCCGGGTGGCGGGCAGCTTTCAGGCACACCGGAGTCTGACGGAGGCGCTGAAATGAGCGTTTTGCGGGTGAATCACGGCGCCGGAGGCTATGACATCGTCATCCGGCGGGGGGCGCTGGGTCAGGCCGGGACGCTGCTGCAGCTGGATCGGCAGGTGCTGGTGGTCAGCGACGACGGCGTGCCGGAGCAGTATCTCCGCACCTTTGCCGCCTGCTGCGGCAGGGCGGAGACCGTACTTCTCCCCCGGGGAGAGAAGCACAAGACCCTGCAAAGCGTCGAGCTGTTGCTGCGGCGCATGCTGGAAAAGGGCTTTACCCGGGGCGACTGCGTCGCCGCCGTGGGAGGCGGCATGATCGGCGATCTGGCCGGCTTTGCCGCGGCCAGCTATATGCGGGGGATCGACTTTTACAATATCCCCACCACCCTGCTTTCTCAGGTGGATTCCTCCATCGGCGGAAAGACCGGGGTCAATCTGGATGGGGTGAAAAACATCGTGGGCGCCTTTTACCGCCCGAAGGCGGTGCTCATCGACCCGGATGTTTTGTGCACCCTCCCGCCCCGTCTGCGGGCGGAGGGCATGGCGGAGGCCGTCAAAATGGCGGTGACCTCCGACGCCGCCTTGCTTCGGGACATCGAACGCGGTGATCCCTATGACAACATCGAAGACCTGCTCTATCGGGCGCTGTCCATCAAAAAAGCGGTGGTGGAGCAGGATGAAACCGAACAGGGGCTGCGCCGTCTGCTCAATTTCGGACACACTCTGGGACACGGCATCGAGGCCGTGTCGGCGGGGACGCTCTACCACGGAGAGTGCGTGGCGTTGGGCATGCTCCCCATGTGCGCGCCCGAGGTGCGGGCGCGGCTCATCCCCCTGCTGACCCGGCTGGGTCTGCCCACACGGTGGGAGGGGGACGGAGAAGCCGTTCTCCGGGCGGCAGCTCACGACAAAAAGCGCACCCGCGACGGCATCGCGGCGGTGCTGGTGGACGAGGCGGGCAAGGGCTATGTGCAAACGCTCACCGCGGACCAGCTCCGGGCGCGGATGAAGGAGGTCTGGAACATATGAAAAACACCTTTGGCGCCAGCGTGATCCTCACCCTGTTCGGCGAGAGCCACGGGGAGAGCATCGGCGCCGTTGTGGACGGGCTGGCGCCCGGCATCCCGGTGGACGAGGGGCGTATCGCCGCCCAGCTTTCTCTGCGCAGACCTCAGGGCGATCTTTCCACCGCCCGGCGGGAGAGCGATCCCTTCCGCATCGTCAGCGGTGTTCTGGAGGGCAAAACCACCGGAACCCCTCTGTGCATTCTCATCCCCAACGGGGACACAAAAAGCAAGGACTATGCCGCCCTGCGGCGTCTGCCCCGTCCCGGCCATGCCGACTATGCGGCGGAGCAAAAGTATCACGGCTTTCAGGACGTTCGGGGCGGAGGACATTTTTCCGGACGGATCACCGCCGCCCTTGTGGCGGCGGGCGCCGTGGCGCTGACGGCGCTGGAGGAAAAGGGGATCCTCGTCCGCAGCCACATCCTCGCCTGCGGAGGGGTTTCCGACCGGGCATTTTCCCCGGAGGAGGACGGACTGAAGCGGGACATGGAGGAGCTGAAAAACGAGGCCTTTCCCGTGCTGGACAAAGGGGCAAAGGAGCGCATGGAAGCGGCCATCCGGGCGGCAAAGGACAGCCGGGACAGCGTGGGCGGCATTTTGGAGACCGCCGTCTGGGGCATGCCCGCCGGCGTGGGCGAGCCGTGGTTTGACTCGGTGGAAAGCGTGCTTTCCAGGGGACTGTACGCCATCCCTGCCGTCAAGGGCGTGGCCTTTGGCGATGGATTTGATCTGGCGGAAATGCGCGGCTCCCAGGCCAACGACCCCTTCCGCATGGAAGACGGCCGTGTGGTCACCGCCACCAATCACAACGGCGGCATCAACGGCGGCATCACCAACGGCATGCCCATCGTGATGCGCATTGCCGTCAAGCCCACCCCGTCGATCTTTCAGACCCAGGAAACGGTGGATCTGACTTCCGGAAAAAATGCGGAGCTGACCCTGGAGGGACGGCACGACCCGTGCATCGTCCACCGGGCGGCGGTGGTGGCCGACAGTGTGACCGCGCTGGCGCTGTGCGATCTGCTGGCGCTGCGTTACGGCACCGACTGGCTGGCACCCTGAAAAAACAGAGGAGGAGACAGATGGAATACGGACTGATCGGCAGGACCCTATCCCACAGCTTTTCGCCCGAGCTCCACGCCCTGCTGGGCGGCTATGATTACGCGCTTTGCGAGCTGGAGCCCGAGCAGGTGGGAGAGTTCCTGACCAAAAAGGAATTCCGGGGGATCAACGTCACCATTCCCTACAAGCAGACCGTCATCCCCTATCTGGACGAAATCGACCGCCGCGCCCGCATGATCGGCGCGGTGAACACCATTGTCAATCACGGCGGCCGTCTGGTGGGCTACAACACCGACTTTGACGGCATGCTTGCCCTCATCCGCCGCACCGGGCTCGAGCTGAGGGGAAAGACCGTGCTCATTCTGGGCACCGGCGGCACCTCCCGCACCGCCATGGCGGTGGCAAGGGAGCTGGGCGCCGCCAATCTTCTCCGGGTGAGCCGCGACCCCAAGGAGGAGGGCGTGATCTCCTACGAGCAGGCGCTGCGCATGCCGGCGGAGATCCTCATCAACACCACCCCCTGCGGCATGATGCCCCATGGGGACGAGCAGCCCATCGACCTCACCCGCTTTGGCTGGCTGGAGGGGGTCATCGACGTCATCTATCATCCCCTGCGCACCCGTCTGGTGATGCAGGCGCGGGAACAGGGTGCCCGAGGACAGGGCGGACTGTATATGCTGGCGGCCCAAGCCGCCGCGGCAGCCGAGCTCTTTTTGGGCAGAGATCTGCCCGACGACGCGCTGGAAAAGGCCTATCGCCGCGTCCACGGGCAAAAGCAGAATATCGTCCTCATCGGCATGCCGGGCAGCGGCAAAACCACTGTGGGCACCCTGCTGGCGCAGCGTATGGGCAGACCGCTGATAGACACCGATCAGGCCATCGTGGAGCAGGAGGGGAAAACCATCTCCCGGATCTTTTCCGAGAGCGGGGAAGACGGATTCCGGGAGATCGAGAGCCGGGTGGTGGCGCAGGCCGCCGGCCAGACGGGCGTGATTATCGCCACCGGAGGCGGCGTGGTGCTGCGGGCGGAAAATCTCCGTGCCCTGCGGCAAAACGGACGGCTGTATTTCCTCGACCGTCCGCTGGAACAGCTTGTTCCCACCGACGACCGGCCCCTCGCCCAGACGGAGGACGCCCTGCGGCGGCGATTTGAGGAACGGTATCTGCGCTATGTTTCGGGATGTGACGTGCGCATCGGCGCAGGCGGCACGCCCCAGGAGGCGGCCGACGACATCGGGGAGGACTTTTATCTGTGAAGCTATTGGTATTGAACGGCCCCAGCCTGAACATGCTGGGCATTCGGGAGCCGGAGCATTACGGCAGGGAAACCTACGCCGATCTGGAACAAAAGATCCGGGACTATTGCGCCGGGCGGGGGCACGAGGTGACGCTCTTCCAGTCCAACCACGAGGGCGCGCTGGTGGACGCCATCCATCAGGCATATTTTGACCGGGTGGAGGGCATCGTCATCAATCCCGCCGCCTACACCCACACCAGTGTGGCGCTGCTGGACGCCGTCAAGGCGGTGTCCATCCCCACGGTGGAGGTGCATATCTCCAAGGTGGAGCAGCGGGAGGACTTCCGGCAGGTCAGCTTTATCCGGGCGGCCTGCATCGCCACCATCACCGGACTGGGCACCGACGGCTATCTCCGCGCCATCGACCGCTTGGAGGAATATTATGATCATCACCGTTGAAAAAAGCCTGCCCCGGGGGACGGCGATTGCGCCCCCCAGCAAAAGCATGGCCCACCGCCTGCTGATCTGCGCCGGACTGAGCGGCCAGCCGTGCACGGTAGAGGGCGTGCAGCTTTCCCAGGACGTGCAGGCCACGCTGGACTGTCTCCGGACGCTGGGCGCCGATGTGCGCATCGAGGGGGATACCGTCTCCCTGACGGGTGGGGATCCCTTTGCCTCCCCCGGCGAGCCGGTGTTTTGCCGGGAGAGCGGCAGCACGCTGCGGTTTTTCATCCCCATCCTGCTGCTGGGCAGCGGACGGGTGACGGTGGAGGGCAGCCCCCGGCTGATGGAGCGCCCCATGGAGCCCTACGCCGCCCTGTGCCGGGAGCGCAGCCTCCTGTTTCGGCAGGAGGACAACAAAATCTATCTTCGGGGGGCGCTGACGCCCGGGCTGTATTCCGTTCCCGGAAACATCAGCTCCCAATTTGTCAGCGGTCTGCTGTTCGCCATGCCTCTGCTGGAATCGGGCAGCGTGGTGCAGCTTATTCCGCCGGTGTCCAGCCGCGCCTATATCGAGATGACCCGTGCCGCCCAGCGGCAATACGGGGTCACGTCGGTGTGGACGGACGAAAATACCCTCCGTATCCCCGGCGGACAGCGCTATGTGCCCTGTGCCCAGCGGGTGGAGGGTGACTGGAGCAACGCCGCTTTTCTGGAGGGCTGGAACCTGCTGGACGGCGCGGTCACTGTGGATAATCTGAATCCGAACAGTATTCAAGGAGATAAAGTTTACAGAAAGTATTATCAGTCTCTGCAGGCCGGCGCGCCCACGCTGGACGTGGAGCAATGCCCCGACCTTGCCCCGGTGCTGATGGCGCTGGGCGCCGCGAAAAACGGCGTCACCCTGACGGGTACCCGCCGCCTGCGCCTCAAGGAGAGCGACCGCGGCGCCGCCATGGCGGAGGAGCTGGGCAAGCTGGGCGTGACCGTCACGGTGGAGGAGGACCGGATCACCGTCCCCGGCGGGCACCTGACCGCCCCCCGGGAGATGCTGGACGGACACAACGACCATCGGATCGTTATGGCGCTCACCCTGCTTTTGTCCCTTGTGGGGGGCAGGCTGCGGGGCGCCGAAGCGGTGGCAAAAAGCTGGCCGGACTTTTTCCCGGTGATCCGGAGCCTGGGCGTACAGGCGGAGGAAGAAAATGCTTGACAAAAACCTGCATGTGCTCATCGTGGGCATGGGCCTTTTGGGCGGCAGCTATGCCCGGGGGCTCAAGGAGCGGGGCTATCGGGTGGAGACCGTCACCCGCTCTCAGAAAAGTCTGGATTATGCCCTGAAAAACGGCATGGTGGACGGCGGCGCCGCGTGGCCCGATCCGCGGATCATCGGCCGGGCGGACGTGATCGTTCTTGCGGTCTACCCCCACGTGCTGCTGGAATGGCTGCGGGACAACCAGCAATATTGCAAGCCGGGCGCGGTGATCACCGACGTCACCGGCGTAAAGACCTGCGTGGTGTATGAAGCGCAGGCAATGCTGCGGGACGACGTGGAATATATCCCCGCCCATCCCATGGCAGGCAGAGAGGTGCTGGGGGTGGAAAACAGCGATCCCCACATCTTCCGGGGCGCCAACTATATTGTCACCCCCACCGAAAAGAACACGCCCGCCGCCATCGAGCTGTGCGAGGAGCTGGGGCGGACGCTGGGCTTTGCCCGCATTTCCCGGCTCAGCCCGGAAAAGCACGACGAGATGATCGGCTTTGTCTCCCAGCTCACCCACTGCATCGCGGTGGCGCTGATGACCTGCAACGACGACCCCGGGCTGGCGCGGTATACCGGCGATTCCTTCCGGGATCTGACCCGCATCGCCCGGATCAACGACGAGATGTGGAGCGAGCTGTTTTTGGACAATCGGGAGGCGCTTTTGCGGGAGATCGACGGCTTTTCCGCCGAGCTGATGCGGCTGCGCGCCATGCTGGACGAGGGCGACCGGGAAGGGCTGCGCGCCATGATGCGCCGTTCCACCGCCCGCCGGGAGGCGCTGAACAAGGATCGGGTCAACCCCGAGGAAACGAGGTAAGAAGAGTATGAATCTGGAGTTTATTCGGGAGCTTCCCAATCCCGACGCCGTAAAGGCGATGATGGCGGTCAAGCCCGAGCTGAAGGAGATCAAGACCCGCCGGGACGGCGAGATCCGCCGCATCCTCAGCGGGGAGGACGATCGGTTTTTGCTGATCATCGGCCCCTGCTCGGCCGACCGGCAGGACGCGGTGCTGGACTATATGCACCGTCTGCGGGCGGTGCAGGACAAGGTGGCGGACAAGATCTATATGATCCCCCGCATCTATACCAACAAGCCCCGCACCACCGGCGACGGATATAAGGGCATGCTTCACCAGCCCGATCCCAGCGCCCACAGCGACATGATGAAGGGCCTGTTTTCCATCCGGGAGATGCATCTGCGCACGCTGGAGGAGACCGGCTTTACCTGCGCCGACGAGATGCTGTATCCCGAAAACCACGCCTATCTGGATGACCTGCTGGGCTATGTGGCCGTGGGCGCCCGCAGCGTGGAAAACCAGCAGCATCGCCTGACGGCCAGCGGCCTCAAGGTGCCCGTTGGCATGAAAAACCCCACCTCCGGCGACTACAGCGTGATGCTCAACGCCATTCTGGCGGCGCAGCATCGCCACACCTTTGTCTATCGGGGATGGGAGGTACACTCCCAGGGCAATCCTCTCACCCATGCCATTCTCCGGGGCTATGTGAACAAGCACGGACAGTCCCAGCCCAACTATCATTTTGAGGATCTGCTCCGCCTGTACGAGAGCTACACCGCCAAGGAGGTGCAGAACCCTGCCGTCATCGTGGACTGCAACCACTCCAATTCGGGCAAGCAGTATCTGGAGCAGATCCGCATCGCCAAGGAGGTCCTGCACAGCCGCCGCTCGGACGAGCGCATCGAGGGCCTGGTCAAGGGACTGATGATCGAAAGCTATCTGGTGGACGGCGCGCAAAAGATCGGCGACGGCTGTTACGGTCAGTCGATCACCGATCCCTGTCTCGGCTGGGAAAAGACCGAGCGCCTCATCCTGGAAATGGCCGACCTGTTGTAAAAAAAAAGAAGCTCGCTGCCGTTGGCAGCGAGCTTCTCTTGTCAGAGGGATTATTCGATTTCCAGGCGTCTTGCAGCCTTGGGCTGCTCCACCTGCTTGGGAAGGGTCAGTTTGAGGATGCCGTCCACATAGGCCGCCTTGATGGCGTCGGCGTTGATGCCGGTCAGGTCAAAGCTGCGGCAGAACGAGCCGTAGCTGCGCTCCCGCTTGACGTACTTGCCGTCCTCCTCCTTGTCTTCGCTCTCGCTCTTGCGCTCGGCGGAGATGGTGAGGGTGTCGTCGTTCACATCCAGATGGATGTCTTCCTTTTTAAAGCCGGGCAGCTCGGCCTCCAGCAGGTAGCTGTCGCCCTGATCCTTCACGTCGGTGCGGAAGGCGGGCAGATCGTTGCCGGAGAAAAAGCTCCGCTGGAGGGCTTCCAACTCGCGGAAGGGATCGTAAAAGCTGCGGCAGATGGAATCGTTGTGTCTTCTGGTATAGGGTGTGAGATCAAACATCATAATGGCCTCCTTTAAGTCCACGCAAACAGGGGAAAGACTTAGCAATCTAAAATCCTGTTTGCTCACTTCTTTTTTCTTACAGCCTTAATATACTGCCCAAATATGAACGATTCTATACATAAATGATGAACAGACCGTGAACAATTAGCACTCATAAAGATAGAGTGCTAAAACCTTGCGCATCCTGTCCGCTTGTGGTATACTAAGGAAAAATCACAAAAAAGGAGAACACTATGCGATATCAGGTGATGGTGGATCACGAGGACGGCTCCGGCTTCCACCAGTTTTTTGAATCGGAGGACTTTGAGGAGGTCAAGGCCTTTGCCATGCGGCTGGCCTTTTTCGGCACCCATCCCGTCTATGTATACGATTCCAAGGTGGGCGACCGGATCCGCAATTTTGAAGACCCGAAATATTGGCTGTAAAAAGCGACCCTCGGCCTTTGGCCG
>CADBTM010000096.1 GCA_902797555.1 Oscillospiraceae bacterium | reverse complement strand
TCTTTGGCGAAGCGGGCGGCAAGCTGGTGATCGGCGACCCCAATCTGTACTATGGCAAGTTTGACCGCGCCGGCCGGCGGGAGCATGTGACCGTAAGCGGCGACCTGCTGCTGTGCAAGCCGGAGGTGCTGGACGCCGACTGCGTCGGGCGGTGGCCGAAATACTGGCTGCTGGAGAGGAAAGCCCGATGACTGCCTTTCAGGTGCTCACCCTGCTGGGGGTTCCGGCGCTGGCGGCAGCCGCGGCAAAGGCGATGCTCTGCGAGATCCGGCGTCAGAGAAAGGACACCGAGGCGGTGAAGGCCGGGATGCAGGCGCTTTTGCGGGCGCAGATGATCGGCGATTACAACCGGTATCTCGCGCAGGGCTGGGCGCCCATCTATGCCCGGGAAAACTTTGAAAACTGCTGGCAGCAGTACCACCGCCTGGGTGCCAACGGCGTGATGGACGACCTGCGTACCAAGTTTCTGGCTCTGCCCACAAAGTAGGAAAAGATCTCCCTCTGGGAGATCTTTTTTTGCTGCACGCTCCGACAGATTCCGTTTGCATTCGGGGCGGTTTCATGGTATCATTTAGGCATGTCCAAAGCAAAACAGGGAGGATGAAACCGTGAAACAAAAGCTGCTGGCGATGCTGTTGTGTGTGCTGATGCTGGTGGGCGTCGTGCCCGCCGCCGCCGAGGGAGAGATGACCTCGCCCGCCGGGATCGGGAGCAACGGCAGCCCATACTATATTATGGTGAACCGCAGGGCAAATGTGGTGACTGTGTACGGTCTGGACGAGGCGGGTTTTTATTCCGTCCCCGTCCGCGCCATGGTGTGCTCCACCGGAAAAGCGGGGCACGAGACCCCGCTGGGAAGCTTTCAGACCACGGGGAAATATGACTGGCTGAGCATGGTGGACGGCACCTTCGGCCAGTATGCCACCCGATTCAACAAAAAGATCCTGTTCCATTCCATCTGCTATTCCAGGCTGAGCCCCTCCGCCATGCTCACCGACGAATACAATCTGCTGGGCGAGCATGCGTCGCTGGGCTGCGTGCGGCTGCAGGTGGGGGACGCCAAGTGGATCTATGACAACTGCCCGCTGAAAACCGGCGTGACGGTGTATGAGGACGACGAGCCCGGCCCGCTGGGCAAGCCCGGGACGCTGGTGGGAAAGATCCCTGCCGAGCTGGACAACCGCTGGGATCCCACCGATCCCCGGACAAAAAATCCCTGGAACAGCCTGCTGACCCGCAGCGTGGTCTTTGCCCAAAGCGAGGCGGAGCTGGTCGTGGGGGAGGAGATGGCGCTGGATCCGAAGCGTCAGCCCGAGGGCACCGCGCTGCCCGCCCTCAGGTGGACGGTGAGCGACCCCGAGATCGTGCAGGTAGATGAGCACGGAACGGTCACCGCCCTGCAGCCGGGGACGGCGCAGGTGCGCGCTTTGTGCGGCGAGAGCGAGACGGTGTGCACCGTGACGGTGACCGGGACGCGGCTCCCCTTTGACGACGTGCGCCTGAGGGCATGGTATTATGAGGACGTGCGCTACGCATGGGAAAACGGCCTTTTGACCGGAGACGGCGCGGGACGCTTTCTCCCGGAGGACAGCCTCAGCGAGGCCATGGTGCTGCAGATCCTGTTCCGCATGGCGGGGCAGGAGGGCACGCCTGCCGAGGGGGAGAGCTGGTATGCGCCCGCCCTGCGCTGGGGCGAGGAAAACGGACTGCGGGCGGGCTATCAGCCCGGGGATCCCAATGCGCCGGTCACCCGGCAGGAGCTTGTTTCCATGCTCTTCCGGTTTCACAAAACGATCCGCGGGGAGACCGCGGAACACCGCGCCGACCTGAGCGCCTTTGCCGATCATGCGGATATCGACCCCATGTGCGAGGGCTCTGTCGCATGGGCGGTGGAGGGCGGCTTGCTGAAGGGGACGGAGAAAAACCAGCTTCTCCCCAACGACACCCTCACCCGGGCGCAGATGGCGGCCATCCTGCACCGGTATCTGGAGCAATAGACAAAAAGAAATCCGCCGCCCGGATGGGCGGCGGATATGAGCGTGTCAAAGAATCCGCTTCGCTGGGCTTCTTTGACAGGATGGCTCCGGCTTGCGAGCCGGTTTCGCCGCTTTTTCTGCGGAAAAAGTCGGCGGGCCTAAGTGTTTTTGCCCATTCCCACACAGGGAACGGGCAAAAACGATCGAAAAGCAAAATCGCCTCTTTCGGCGATTTTGACTCGTTTGACAAAATGAATCCGCCGCCCGGATGGGCGGCGGATGCTTGCATATCGGTCACTTTTGTTCGGCTTCCTGACGGGAGACGTCTTCCTGAATCTCTTCCAGACGCTGGGCGGAATCCTTTTCCCGGTCAAAAACCTCCTCGGTACGGCGCTTGAGGTCGGCGGCGTGGTCATAGGCCTCCTTGGGGAGAGCCTCCTTGACCT
>CADBTM010000095.1 GCA_902797555.1 Oscillospiraceae bacterium | reverse complement strand
TTGTGGTCGGAATGGGCAAAGGCAAGGTCCTGGGTCTCCACCCGCTCCAGCCGGACGTTGGGCGAAAGGATAAAGCCGTCGATCACAAGAGGGCGCCGCCCTTGACATCGGGAGAAAAAAGGCATACACTGAAACTATCAGAAGCGTAGCCGGGCACGGCGAAGCAGAAAGGCAGCGATTTCATGAAAAACCACATCATCACCATCAGCCGGCAATATGGCAGCGGCGGCCGCAAGATCGGCAAGCAGCTGGCAGAAAAGCTGAATATTCCCTTTTATGATAAGGAGGTCATCGACCTCGCCGCAAAGGAGAGCGGTCTCGCCGCCGACTTTATCCGGGGGCAGGAGCAGCAGCTCACCCAAAGCCTGCTGTTTTCCATCGTCACCAACTTTACCGGCGGCGGCAGCCTGAATCCCAACGTCCTCTCCCTGTCCGATCAGGTCTATCTGGCCGAGGCAAACGCCATCCGCCAGCTGGCCGAGCAGGGCGACTGCGTCATCGTGGGACGGTGCGCCGACGGCGTGCTGGAAAAGGAGCAGGAGCTTTTGCGGGTGTATGTCTGCGCCGATCTGAGCGAGCGCTGCAAGCGCGCCGTGGAGGAATACGGCGACAAGCCGGACAACATCCAAAAAACCGTCAAGGAGATCGACAAGCAGCGCGCCCGCTATTGCCAGCACTATTGCGACCGGGCGTGGGAGGACGCGGACAATTACGATCTGTGTCTGAACAGCGGCAAGCTGGGGCTGGACGCCTGTGTGAACATCATTCAGACGGCCTATGAACAAATGAAAAAGGAATAAAAAAAATCCCTCCCACGGCAGCGCTGTGGGAGGGATTCTTTTTTTGTTGTCTTTATTCGCTGCGCAGAGCCTCCACCGGATCCTTTTTTGCGGCGACCCGGGAGGGGATCAGTCCCGCCACAAGGGTGAGGATCACGCTGATGGCCACCAGAATGATCCCGCCCGCCGGCGGCAGGGACGCGGTGAGGGCGTCGATGCCCGTCAGACTGCGCAGCACCAGATTGATGGGGATGAGCAGCAGCAGGGTCACCCCGATGCCGATCAGTCCGGCGCACAGACCCACGATGAGGGTCTCGGCGTTGAACACCCGGGAGACGTCCCGCTTGGAGGCGCCGATGGCGCGGAGGATGCCGATCTCCTTGGTGCGCTCCAGCACCGAGATATAGGTGATGATGCCGATCATGATGGAGCTGACCACCAGCGAGATGGACACAAAGGCGATGAGCAGATAGCTGATGCCGCTGATGATCTGGGTCACCGACTTCATCAGCAGCGCCACATAGTCGGTGTATTCCAGACGGGAATCCTCGTCCACGCCTTCGTTGTATTCCTTGATCCTGTCGGCCACGGCGTCCTTGTCGGCAAAGCTGGAGGCGTACAGGCTGATGCTGGTGGGCTCGTCCCGGTTGACATAGCCCAGCGCGCGAATATTTTCGTCGTAGGTGCTGTCCGAAAGGGTGGGCGGGAGGGTATTCTCATAAAGATAGGCGTACTGCGCCTCGGTGAAGGGCTGGAGCATGGGGTCCGAGCCGTCGGCGGTCAGGGTGAGACGCAGGGTCTGGGCGAGCTGTTCGCCGGGGATGGCGTCCAGACGCGCCGCCACGGCGGCGGCATATTGCTCCCGCACGGCCTGGGCGGTGGCCTCGCGCATCATGGTGAACAGGGTGTCGTCGTCCATCTGGGCGATATAGCCGGTGACGGTGTCGGTGTCCACGCCCATCTGGTCGGCGTATTGGGTGACGATCATCTCCTCGATGGCGGCGCGATCCATCTGCCCCATCTGCTGCTCCACCGCGTTTTCCACATAGTCGTCCTCCGGCTGCATCATGGCCTGACGGTAGGCGTCGGCAAGAAGGGCGTTGTCGGTGACGCCGTCCAGATAGTCGGTGACGGCGGTTTTCTTTTCCTCCGCGGTGGGCTCCTCCTCGTCGCCGGTGGCAAAGGGCAGGCCGTTGAAAACGTCCACCGTCTCGTCGGCGAGCTGCTCCCTGACGATGGCGGCCTCGCCGGTTTTGTCGATGGCAAAGGAAGTGAGGGCGGCGGTATAGCCGATGGCGCCCCGGACGGAATCGGTGGTGGCGTCCTCCGCCGGGCGGGCAAGTCCCACCACGCGGAGCACGGTGCCCACGTCGTCGGCGTGATAGAGATAATCCATGCCCGCCTCGGTCTGGGACAGGTCGGTGTAGCCGCCGGTAACGGCGTCACGGGAATAGTATTCGGAGGGAAGCAGCAGCTTGAAGGAGGTGTCGTCGCACAGCTCGGCATAGCTCCAGCTGAGATCCTCCTTTTCCACCGTCTCTCCGTTCATCATGGCGGACAGCGCGTCCCGCATCTCCTGAGGCTCGATAAAGCCCAGCGTGTACAGCATCAGGTCGGACATTTCGTTGCGGCTGTTGACAAAGAGGATGACCTCGTCATACGCCTCCGGCCAGCGGCCGTACAGCAGGTCGTACTGATCCCGCACCTGAGAGGCGATGCCCGTGCCGTCGGCCTCGGGCAAAAGCTCCTCCCAGACGTCCATGCCGGTGTACATCGCGCCCATGGGGCTGTTGAAATAAGAGGAATAGTTGCCGCCGTAGAGGGTGGACATGGCGTCCTCCATCATGGCGGTGACGTCCGATTTGACCACCTCTCCCCCGTCGGTCTCGGTGTAGATGTCAAACTTGACGTCATAGCCGTAGCGCACGGTGGCCAGCGCGCGGATGCTTTCGCCCCGATCCGACTCCAAATAGTCCCGGAACGAGCGCAGATCGTTGGTCTGGGTCTCGGCGTTGACCATGGAATTGATCAGGTCGTACATGACAGTGGAGGAATAGATCCGTCCCTCCTCCCGAGGGGTGCCCTCCGCCTTTTCCTCGCTGCGGACGCCCATCAGCGACGAGATCATGGACGACATATCCACGCTTTCGGCCTCGATGGTGATGGGATAGGAGGCCAGCGTTTCCTGCTGCACCTGATCGATATAGCTGTTGATCCCGTTGGAAAGAGACAGGATGAGGGCGATGCCGATGATGCCGATGCTCCCCGCAAAGGCGGTCATAAAGGTGCGCCCCTTTTTGGTGAGCAGGTTGTTCAGGCTAAGGGAGATCGCCGTGCCCAGCGACATGGAGCGCTTGCCCTTTTTCACCTGCGCCGCATTCTGCCGCACGGCGGCCGCCTCCTCGGCGGTGGGATCATAGGGGTTGGTGTCCCCCACGATGCGTCCGTCCTTCAGCCGGACGGTGCGGGTGGCGTAGCGCTCGGCCAGCTCGGGATTGTGGGTGACCATGATGATCAGCCGGTCGGAGGCCACCTCCTTCAAAAGCTCCATGATCTGAATGCTGGTGTCGCTGTCCAGCGCGCCGGTGGGCTCGTCAGCCAGCAGGATATCCGGGTCGTTGATGAGGGCGCGGGCGATGGCCACCCGCTGCATCTGGCCGCCCGACATCTGGTTGGGGCGCTTTTTCATGTGCTCCTCCAGACCCACCTTGCGCAGCACCTCCTGCGCCCGGCGGCGGCGCTCGGCCTTGGAAACGCCCGACAGGGTGAGCGCCAGCTCCACGTTGCGCAGCACGCTCTGGTGAGGGATCAGGTTGTAGCTCTGAAAGACAAAGCCCACCGAATGGTTGCGGTAGGTGTCCCAGTCCTTGGCCTTATACTCCTTGGTGGAGCGGCCGTTGATGCACAGATCGCCGGAATCATAGCGATCCAGTCCGCCGATGATGTTGAGCAGGGTGGTCTTTCCCGAGCCGCTCTGTCCCAGGATCGCCACGAACTCGCTCTCCCGGAAGGACAGGCTGACGCCGTCCAGCGCCCTCTGGGTAAAGCCTCCGGCGGAATAGGATTTTGTAATGGATTGCAGCTGCAGCATATTGGATCGTCCTTTCCGGATCAATGTCATAAAAGAAAACGTAACGATTATACTTGTTTTTCCCCCAAGGTGGGTGAATAAAGCGTAAACCTTTCGGAAAAATCCGAAAAATCGTAAATAATATATGAATCTCTCCGGGTTGTTTTGACATACGGCGGGAAATCCCGTACAATAAGGGTATTTCCTGCGGACAAAACAGAAGTTTACGAATCGTTCACGGTTTTGTCGTTTGTGCGTCACGGTTCCGCGGTAAAGTGTATGGGTTGAAAACCGCATGGAACATTGGAGGCTCGTTTTATGAAATCTTGGCTGCAAAAAGTGATGGCCGGCCGATACGGCGTGGATCAGCTCACCCGGGCGCTGACCACGGCCGCTCTGGTCACGTTGGTGCTTTCCATCCTGTTCAAGGGATGGCTGAGCATCCTGTTCTGGCTGCTGACCATCCTTACGCTGGCGTGGAGCTATATCCGGATGTTTTCCCGCAATGTGCAAAAGCGGCAGCTGGAAAACAACAACTATCTCACCCTGCGCTACCAGCTCACCCGCACCTTCACCGCCCTTGTCCAGCGGAAAAAGCAGAAAAAGTATTATCGGTTTTATAAATGCCCCAGCTGCAAGGTGATGACCCGCGTCCCCAAGGGCAAGGGAAAGATCCGCATCACCTGCCCCAAGTGCGGCGAGAGCTTTGTCCGCAAGAGCTGAGATGTTCGGCTATGTGGTTGCCGCCAAGGACGGCCTGACGGACGAGCAGTTCCGCCGCTATCGCGCCTGCTATTGCGGCCTGTGCCACGCTTTGCGGGACAGGTTCGGGCAGGCCTGCCGCATGACCCTCAATTATGATATGACCTTTCTCATCCTGCTGCTGTCCTCCCTGTACGAGCCGGAGGAGCAGTCGGGCGAGAGCCGCTGCGCCGCCCACCCCGCAAAGGCGCAGGCCTTCTGGAAAAACGAGATCACCGACTATGCCGCCGATATGAACGTGGCGCTGTCCTATTACAAGCTGATGGATGACGCCCGGGACGACGGCAGCCGTCTGAAGGAGAGCACCGCCAGGCTGCTGGAAAAGGGCTATGCCCAGATAAAGGAGCGCTGGCCGGAGCAATGCGCCGCCATCGAAAGCGAGCTGAGCGCCCTCTCCCGTCTGGAGGAGCAAAACGACCCCGTCCCCGACCGGGGCGCTGCCTGCTTCGGGCGGCTGATGGCCGCCGTCTTCCGGTGGAAGGAGGATCGCTGGACGCCCTATGTGTGCGAGACCGCCTTCTGGCTGGGCGAGCTGATCTATCTGGAGGACGCCGCGGTGGACATGGAAAAGGACGTCCGCCGCGGACGCTACAATCCTCTGTGCGCCATGTGGGGCGAGACCCGACCACTCCGCGACTGCGAGCCGCTGCTGATGATGACGGCTGCAAACTGCATGGCGGCCTTTGACCGTCTGCCTCTGGTGCAGGACGGAGACATTTTGAAAAACATTCTTCTCTCCGGCGTGTGGAGCCGATATCACCAGGCCAGACTGCGGCAGGAACGTCCCTCCGAAGACGCACAGGCCTGACCCCCCGCAAAACTGAAAGCGAGGTGAGCCCCGTGACCGATCCCTATACCGTTTTGGGCGTCAGCCGCGACGCCAGCGACGAAGACATCAAAAAGGCATATCGCACCCTTGCGAAAAAATATCACCCCGACGTCAACCCCGGCGACAAGGCCGCCGAGGAAAAGATGAAGGAGGTCAACGCCGCCTACGACCTGATCAAAAACGGACAGGCCGACGGCTGGAGCCCCTCCGGTCAGGGCGGGTATTCCTCCTATTCCGGCGATCAGGGCGGCACAGGCTATGGCGGCGCAGGCTGGCAGACCTATACTTGGGATCCCTTTTTCGGCTTTCGTCAGACGGGCGCTCCGCCCCGGGATGAGGAAGAAACCGACCAGCTCCGCACCGCACGGGGCTATATCATGGCGCGGCATTACGCCGAGGCGCTCCATGTGCTGAGCACCATCTCCGACCGCACCGCACGGTGGTATTATTACAGCGCCGTGGCCAATGCCGGCGCGGGTAACCGGGTGGTGGCGCTGGAGCACGCCCGCAAGGCCTGCGAGCTCGACCCGGGCAACGCGGAATACGAGACCTATCTCAGCCAGCTGGAACAGGGCGGCAGAACCTACCGTCAGGCGGGCGGCTATACCGGAATGGGGCTGAGCCGCTATTGCGCCGGGATCTGTCTGGCAAACGTGCTGTGCAACCTGCTCTGCCGGGGCGGGATCTGCATCGGATAAGGGCGAAACAGGAAGAATTTCGCAAAACCCGTTGCAAAAGGCCGAGACCTGTGATATATTGAAAGATAATCTTGCAGATTATAGGAGAGTGATTTTCTTGGATCCCGTTGGACGATGGATCTTTTTGGAACTTGTTTTTGTGGTGTTGGCCGTGTTCTGCTCGCTGGCTTCTTTTGCCATACGGGAATGCAGCGAAAGCAAGCTGCTGCGGGCGCAGGAGGACGGCGATAAAAAGGCGGCGAAGATGCTGCCTGTTGTTCAGGAGCCGGATGACTTCTGTGCCGCCATGCGGGTGGGCACAGTGGGATTCGGTTTTTTTGCTGTGTACAATCCCCTCACCCTGCGTCTGGTGGGTCTGGTGCGCACGCTGCCTGTCTTCCACCCGTGGGGAAACGTGCTTGCAGGCGTCCTGTGGGTGATCCTGGCGCTGGTGGCGGTGGCGGTCATTGACTTTGCCCCCGAGCGCTATGCCTGGCACCGGGCGGATCGGGTGTCCCGCAGCGTAT
>CADBTM010000094.1 GCA_902797555.1 Oscillospiraceae bacterium | reverse complement strand
GTTGCGGGAGGCGCGGGATCCAGTTTGCGGTCCGCGATGCCCAGGATGACCTCCGGACGGATCCAGGGTTTGCCCTGGATTCCCGAGGTCTCCTCGTGGGTCAGATAGCCCTTGTAGCAGGTCAGACTGCGGCGGATAAAGCCGTCGCTTACGCACGCTTCCTTGAGCCCGTTGTTCATGATGTTGAGCAGCATGGGCAGGGTCTCGGCCGCCAGAGAGACCGAGGTGGAGTGTGCCACCGCGCCGGGAATGTTGGACACGCAGTAATGCACCACGCCGTTGACCACATATCTGGGATCGTTGTGGTGGGTCTCGTGGCTGGACTCGATGGCGCCGGGATCGTCATTGGAGATGTCCACCAGCACCGAGCCGGGCTCCATCAGCTTGAGCATCTCCTTGGTGATGAGGAAGTCCTTCCGCTGCTTGGGCCACTTGACACAGTTGAGCACCAGATCGGTCTGAGGCAGCACGGAGGCGATGGCCTCCTGCGTGCAGAACATGGTGTTGATACTTCCGTTGTATTTGTCTCCCAGCATACGCAGGATGCCCACGTTGATGTCCATGACGGTGACGTTGGCGCCCAGGGCATACAGCACACTCAGCGCGCCCTGTCCCACGGTGCCGCCGCCCAGAATGAGCACGTTCATGCCGGGAGCGCCCGCAAAGCCGCCCACATATTTGCCCTTGCCGCCGTTGATGGTCAGCATGGACTCCAGCCCGAACAGGGCGCCCTGCTTGCCTGCCGCCTCGCAGTTGGGCGAGCCGTAGCGGTGGCTGTCCTCGGCAGTGATAGCGATGCACTTGCTGTCCAGAATGGCCTGCACCTCCTCGGGATGTCCCGCGGGATGGATGCAGCAGTAGATCATCTGGTTCTCTTTCAGATATTTGTACTCGCTGGGCTCGATCTCCTTGACCTTGGCAAGGAAATCGCAGGTGTTCCACAGCTCCTCGGCGGTGTCCGCCAGGCGGGCGCCCATCTTTTCATAGGCCTCGTCGGAGAATCCCGCACCTACGCCGGCACCCTTCTGCACCAGCACGGTGTGCCCCGCGTTTATGATGGATGCCACCTCGATGGGGGTGCAGATTACGCGGTTTTCGCCTTCCTTGATGTCCTTGAGAATTCCGAAAATCATACTTGTTTCCTCCTGTATCGTTTTTCAGTTCGATGACGGATCACGCTTTGGTGAGAAATGAAAAGATCTGGGGCAAGAGATCGTCCACCTCGGGATGGCCCTGAATCCCCAGGACGTGGTCACTGTATTCCACGCCCTCCACAATGCCGGTCTCCCCCGCCGCCCAGGCGTTGACGGTCACCAGAGACTGGTCAGGAGGAACGATCAGGTCGTGAAAGGAGGCGATCCGCATGGTATCCCTACCCAGCAGGCGGTGGAGCATGGTGCCAGGAACGATGGAGACGTCATGCTTTGCAGCATCCTCCTTCCCCCGGGTCATGGCATGGGCGCGATGTCCGGGAATGGGCTTGAGCACGGAAAAGTCGGGACCGCGGCGCTCCCGCAGAGCGCAGATCGCCTTCACCAAATCGCCTTCGTACCCCGCCTCTTCCACCATCTTTTTGAGAGCCAGATAGGTGTAGATGAGCTGCGCTCCCAGACAGATGCCAAGATAGGGCTTGTGATGCTCGATGGCATCCCGGGCGATCTGAAAATGATAGGGATAAAACTCTGCTCCGCCCTGCACAAGATAGCCGTCAAATACCTCCAGCTCGTCCTCGGGCAGCCAATTGTCCACCGGTGCGACGCCTATGGGGATGCACCCCGCTTTCGCCGCCTGCTTTGTATAGTTGTTTCCGAGAATATAGCGGTCGTTCATGTTGCTTTTTTCCATATCGAACAGCTCTGCCTTTGGAACGATGCCGATTCTTCTTTTCATGATTATCACACTGTTCCTTTCTCAGCGGATAGCAGAAAGTGCCAGATTCGCCGATGTTTATCATGAGAACCATCCGGTTCACGATCGGGAAAGCCACAGCTTTTGCCGCAGCTACCCTGTTTGTAGTTTTCATTATATTTCTTTCCATCCATCGCGCAACGATTTATGGTCTGTTTTCAGACCGTTTTTAGAATTAATTCCCAAATAATTTGACAAAACGCAAAAAAAGTGGTACGTTTATCTTGGATATTTGTTCTATTCGGAGGATTTTATGGCAAGAAATACGACCAGGCAAGTGCTTTGCACATACTTAAAAGAGGAAGTGGACCCGGCGCTGCTGGACTTTACCGCCGCCGAGGTTCACAAGGTTTTGTACTACTCTCAGGAGCAGTTCTGTGCGCTGGCGGGAATCACCGAGGATCAGGCGCTCTCCTTTTTCCGCGCCTTTGGCACAGACAGCTTTCTCGCATTCAAATACATTCTCCGCAAGTGTCTCTACTATGAGATCCGAGACGGCAAGCCGGTCAAGCGCTCCCTCAACAGTCTTTCCGACGAAGTGCTGCAGCAGGAGATCCGCAACCTGACGGAGCTTTCCGCCGGTCTCGATCACGATATGGTGGACCGTCTTGCCGAGGATATCCTCAGCGCCCCCGAGGTCGAGCTGTTTTTCAGCAATGCAATGGAGCCCTCCGCCAGCGCGCTTTCCCGCATGCTGAAGCTGCTGGGGATTCGTGTCCGCAGCTTTCCCAGAAACAGCTCCTTCGACGAGACTGCCATGGACTCCATTCCTCCCGACGCACTTGTGATCGTATTTGGTCATATGCGGTACAGCATGACGCTCCTCATTCAGATCAAGCTGCTTCGCCAACGGGGAATGCGTGTGGTCTGCTTTACCGACTACCCCACTTCCCCCTATATCCCGCTGTCGGACTATCATTTTATCTTGCCCACCGCCTCCTTTGACTTTACCGATTCCTCCACTGCCGGCACGGTCTTTATGCAGATTCTGACGCTCTGCGTCGGGATGAAGCGGGAGGAGGATCTTTACAGCACGATGCACCAGAAAGCCATCCAGACCCAGGAAAACAACATGTTTTGGTGATGGATATGCGTATTGAAGTTTTTTGTGATGTAAAGGATGGGGCGCTGGTGCTGCGGGAGCCCCGGCAAACCCACATTCGTCAGAACATCCTGACCTGCGACCCCTCCATGAACCGGCAGCTGGATGTTTTGGATCGGCTGGGCGCCTCCAACGTGCCTCTCACCATTCTGGGCGAGGCCGGCTGCGGAAAGGACACCATCGCGCAATATGCCCATGCGGTATCCAGCCGAAGGGACAAGCCCTTTTTAAAGATCAACTGCGCCTATCTGCCCGAGGGTCAGGTCGCGCCCGAGCTCTTCGGATCGGGCGCCCGGGAGGGCCTGCTCAGCCGCGCCGCAGGCGGCAGCCTCTATATCGAGAATATCGATCTGCTCTCCGGCTCCACCCAATATCGCCTCATGGAGCATATCCAGGCCGGAATGGGGCGTCCCGACGAGATCCGCTATATGATCTGTCTTTCCGATCCCGACGCCTTTCAGCGATCCCACGTTCTCATCGGACAGCTCGTCGACCATTTCAGCTCCCTCATCTTCAACATCCTGCCTCTGCGGGAGCGTCCGGAGGATATTCTCCTGATCACGATGCAGCAGCTTCGCCTCATCTACGAGCAATATCGGGTGGAGCGCACCGTCAGTCCCCGGCTGATGTCCGCCATTCTCGCCTGCGACTGGCCGGGAAATATCCGCCAGCTCGACAAAACCATCAATCGTATGGCCTTTATGACGGACGGCGTGCTGATG
>CADBTM010000093.1 GCA_902797555.1 Oscillospiraceae bacterium | reverse complement strand
TGCTCCTTGTTCATGATTTCCGGGTATTGGGCGAGTTCCTTTGCATCGTATGTCATGACGAAGCTCCTTTCTGTTTTTTGCGGTCCGAAAGGGTGCTTCATCGGCGCTGTCGGGGGCTCTGTTTTCTTGCCTGACTTCTTGCAAACGCGCAAGAACGGCGGCTTTTTACGCAAGAACACGGTTTTATTTGAACTCTGGGGCGGTTCAAATCAGCTCTGGCCAAAACGGGCCGGAATGTCCGCAATCCCTTGTGGCATCTGGGTTTCCAGCATTTCACAAAGCGGCCTGAAATGACCCGCGCCAACCGTGAATCTGCCAAAGTCTTACAACACTCGAAATCTCGTAGGCCGGCGATCCCGGCGCCAGGGTTCAAATCCCTGACCCTCCGCCAAATAACAGAGGGTACCCAGCGGGTACCCTCTGTTATTTGGCATTGATGAAGGGACTCGAAGCCGCGAAAAGGAAACGCAACAGTGTTGCGTTTCCCGCGGCCGGGTTTTGCGCCGCAGGGCGAGTGCGAAGCGGTGTGTGGACGGATTTCACCAACGGCGCGGCAATTTGTTTCGCCGGCATCATTACTTTAATAGTCTATTGAAAAATACATGCTTTCGGGTAAAATAATAGCGATAAACCGGGTTTTGCAAAGGAGAAGCAGCGGACATGATCGTTAAGAAGTACAAAGAAAGCTTCATGAAACGCTATGATATGGATGAAGGTATTCCCTTTCCCGGTTATGCGGATTATCCGGGTCTTGTCTGTGAGCCGGGTTCGTTTCAGAATTCGGGCGGCTTAATGATCCGTTATTGTATCTATTATTATGCGGATTGCAGAAAGGATACCCTGATCCTGTTCTGCCATGGCCTCGGTCCCGGACATACTCCATATACGGTCGATATCGAGCAATTATGCCGAGCCGGATTCAGAGTCGCAGCTTTTGATTATGCCGGCTGCGGCGCTTCAGGCGGAGAACGCCTGACTTCCGTCAATGCACCGACGCAAGACGCATTGGAACTGCTGGAGCTTCTTGACCCGAAGGAGGAGATCATCCCGGTAGGCCACTCGCTCGGCGGCTATACTGCACTGAACCTCGCGAATTACCTGTCTGATATGAGGCGGGCGGTTATCATCTCGGGATTTATGGATATTGCTGACGAAATGATGGATTTTGTGAAGCTGCGCATCCTTGCCAACTGCGTAAAAAGATATGAAAAGAGGCTCGTCCCACGCTTTGGAGCTTTAGACAATCGAGCCTATCTTGCGTCCACGCATGATAACATCCTGTGGATCCATTCGACAGACGACCCGGTGGTCAGTTACAAGTACAACGCCGCGCAAGCAATGAAGCTCGGTAATCCAAATGTGCGCGTTATAACGGTCGAAAACAAAAAGCATATGCCGCAGTATACCTATGAGGCGCTGGATACCATGAACGCTTGGATCGGCGAATACTATCGCGCGGTGAACGAAAAGAAACTGAATACAGCATCGGAGAAAAGAGCGTTTTTCAAAGACAAGCCCGCCAAGAGAATGATGGAGCCCGATCCCGCTGTGTTCGGCGAGATCCTGCGTTTCATCGACTAGGCTGCCCGTTCGATTCTTTATCAAGATGCGATGCAAAGAATGCAAGCCGGAAAGGTTCCCGTTTGCTGAGGTTCCCGTCGGTGTACTTTTAGGCGGTCTTTCTGTCGTTTTGTACCTTTTACGCGCTTTTTCCCATGAAAGAAACCTCTTTTGTCTTTCGGGACAAGAGAGGTTTTTTTATTGAAGTGTACAGGGAAATGTGCTATGATGCTTTTGACCGATTCGGATGTGTGAGGGAAACTCTATGGATGAAGAAATCAAAAACATAGTTTCCTTGTTTTTTGACGACGCGCCGACCGCCCTGCGGGAGATCGATACCAGCCGGGGAGACGCGGACTTTCGCGTGACCGTTCTCGTCGATACGGCCTCGGGCGGCAAATATGTTGTAAAGCTTGCCGACAACGATTTTACCTTTCCGGAGAAAATCGCCGGCTGGCAAAGGACGGTGGAGGAATACCGCAAGCTGGGGTACTACTGTCCCAGGATCTTCCGGGACAGATCCGGAAGCTTTCCCGTCGTTGGGTTTCACGGACACAAATGCGCCGCCTATGTCGAGGAGTTTGCGCCGTATGCTCCCGCCGAGGAGCGGTTTTCCGAAGACTTCGGCGAGAATATGGAATTGTACCGCCGCTACAAGGCGGATATCTGGCGGATGACGGCGCGGATCGCCGCGCTGCATCTGGATTATACCGAGTATCCTTCGGCTTTCTGCCTGTTTGAAACCTTTTGCCCCAGCGACAAAACCGACGAGGTACTGGAAAACGCTCTGGCGTGGAAGGAATATGCGGACACGCTGCCCGAAGCGTTCCGGGATCAGACAGACAGGATCTGGCGGCTGTGGACGGACAACCGGGCAAAGCTGGAGCCGGTCTATAAACAGCTCCCCACCTCCGTGTTTCAGGCCGATCTCAATGCGTCCAACATCCTTCTGGACGAGGAGGAGCATTTCGTGGGGATCTACGATTTCAATCTGTGCGGCAGAGAAGTGTTTCTCAACTATCTGATGCGGGAAAACAGCGGCGTGGACGGCATCTGCGAAGCGCTGAAGACCGCGTCCGAGGTCTACCGGTTTTCGGAAGGGGAGAAGGATACCGCGCTCATGCTGTACCGCTGTCTCAAGCCGCTGTGGTACACGAGGGTGAAGGCGCTGAAGGAGGCGGGAGACGATCGTGACGCCATCCGGGCCTGCCTCGACGAGACAGAGCACGCGCTGACGGCGCCGTTTGACTTTGCGGCGTGCATGGGATGAGGAAAAGGCACCTGCCGGGAAACCCCTGACAAGAAGGGCGTATCGTGGAGAACAGATATGTCAAAGACGGAAAGGATGAGGAACATGAACCATCGGGACAGCTTTGACTGGAGCGCAGACATCGCAAAAAGGAGAACGGGCATCCTGTATGATGCCATTCCCATCACCTCCTGCTGCAGGACGGTGTGCGAGACCATGGGGGTGGACTGCGGGGAGGTGCCCGCGCCGGCAAATCCCATGGTGACAGAGATGTGCCGCAGAGCATTTCGCGGAGAGGTCGCCGACCGGGTGCTGCTTTACAATCCCGATGCGGTGGCGCTGTGGCTGTATCAGAACTATACCGGGCTGTTCACCGACGCCATGCTGTGCTCGCAGGTGGCCGTGCCCATGCTGTCGGTGATGCCCTGCGTGACGCCGGTGTGCTTTGGCTCGATGTATACCGGCGTTTTGCCGGAGGTGCACGGCATCCGCGCCTACGTCAAGCCGGTGATCCGCATGGACGCCCTCTTTGACCATCTGATCCGGGCGGGAAAAAAATGCGCCATTGTTTCCACCACGGGGGACAGCCTTTCGCTGATCTATCTGGAGCGGGAGATGGACTATTTCATCTATGACACGGTGGAGGAGATCAACCGCAAGGCCATGGAGCTCATCCGGCGGGACGAATACGACCTGCTGCTGGTGTACAACACCAATTACGATTATTGCATGCACCGCTGCGGCCCGGAAGGGGAGGCGGCCATGAACGCCCTGCGGGACAATGTGCACACCTATCGGACGCTGGTGGAGGCGGTACATACCCACTGGGCGGGGCACAACGTGCTTTACGGCTTTATGCCCGACCACGGCTGCCATCAGATCGACGGCGATCTGGGCTCCCACGGGCTGGACATGGAGCAGGATATGAACATCATCCATTTTTACGGGGCAAAGCCCAAAGAACGGTAAAAAGAAATGCTCCCCTCGGCAAGACCGGGGGGAGCGATTTTTTTGTATGCAGTTACGCGTCGAAGGCGCCGAGGATCACGATGCCCACCACGGCGGTGGCGATGGTGAGATAGTGCTTCCAGCTCAGCTTTTCCTTGAGGAAGATCCGGCTCCACAGCACGGACACGGCGCAGTAGGCCGAGATCATGGCGGCGGCGGGAGCAGGATTTGCGGCGATGGCAAAGATATAGGCAAACTGTCCGGCAGTCTCAAAGCAGGCGCCGATCAGCTTGGGGCCCTCGGCCTTGACGGTCAGCTTGTCCCTGCGAATGATGACGACGATGATAAAGCACACCAGGGCGGCCAGCAGGAAGGTCAGCTCGTAGGCAACGTTTGCCATGGCGGCGGCGGTTTCGCTCATAGCCTCGAGGGTTTCCTCCATCAGGGCGGGAGCGGCATTCGCGCCCACGGCGTTGATTGTCATCTCCTCGGCCAGCTTGTCCATCACCAGACCATCGGCAAAGGTACCGGCGGCGTCGAGGATGCAGTAGAGCACGGGCAGCGCCAGTGCCCAAAAGCTCTTGGCGTATTTGTGGTTGGACTTTGCCTGACGCATGGCGCGCAGCTCTTCGTCCTCGTGGCTTTCCACAAAGGCCAGCGAGACCACGCCCACAGCCACCAGCACGATGCCGATATACTGCATGGGCACCAGACGCTCGCCCACCAGGATGTACAGCAGAGCGGCCAGCGCGCCCGAGCTGTTGCAGATGGGGGAGGAGATCGAAAGCTCGATAAAGCGCAGACCCAGATAGCCCAGCGCCATCGAGCCGATATACAGCAGGGAAACGGGGAGATAGACCCAGATCACGTGGAGGGAAAACTCCACGCCGGTGACGTAGATCTCGTACAGCGCGTGCAAGCCCATGACGAGACCCACCATGATGACCATTTTCAGATGGCTGTTTTTATCCTTGGGATCCACACAGCCGATTTTTGAGAACAGGTCGGAGCCGCTCCAGCAGAGCAGCGCCGCCAACGCAAGCCAGAACCATGTCATAGAAAAGATACTCACTTTCTGGTATTTATAAAATGTAAAACGGTTCAGAAAGCGAGCCGAGGCGGCGGACGGCGGAGAGGACGGAAGGGGTGACTTTCCCGAAACATCTTATTCCCGCACCTTTGCCCCGCAGAAACGGATGGCGGCCTTGGCCAGCTCGGCGGTGGGATCGACGAAAACGCCGGGGAGAGCAAGTTCCTGCGCCACGATGGGCAGCTCGGTGCAGCCGAGAATGAAATAATCGGCGCCTTTGGCGGTCAGATCCCGGAGCAGCGCCTCCATGGGCTCCCGCACGGTCTCCAGCGGCTTGCCTCCCTTGACGCAGTCGTAGATGGCATACATCAGCACGTCACGCTGCTTTTCGTCGGGCAGGATGCAGGAGACGCCCTCTTTCTCCAGCGCGGCGTTATACAGACCGGAGGCCAGAGTGCCCTTGGTGGCGAGGACGCAGGCCGTTTTCCCGGGGTAGAGCCTGGCGCAGGTCTTTGCGGTCTCGGCCAGCATGCTGATAAAGGGGATGGAAGTCTCCTGCTGCAGACGGGGCAGGAAATAGTGAGCGGTGTTGCAGGGCATGATGATGCAGTCGGCGCCGCAGGCCTCCAGATGGCGGAGGGCGGACAGCATCTGGGGCACCGGGTCGGCGCCGCCGGAGAGGATGGCTGCCGTCCGGTCGGGGATCTGGGCGTTGCCGTCGATATACACCCGCAGATGGGCGTTGTCGCAGTTTGCATCGGTGAGCAAAACGATCTTTTTATACAGGTCGGCGGTGGCCAGAGGTCCCATGCCGCCCAGAATGCCGATGGTTTTATTTGCCATGAAAATCATTCCTTTTTTGCATAAAGTGTTTATCGTTTCTAATATACCGGTTTTTGCGGCAAAATGCAAGAGATCAAAACAGAGAAATATCCGCCGCAAATTGCGGCGGATATATACGAGAGTGTCAAAGACCGTAAAGCAGACCAAAGGGGGCTTATTGCTTTGACTTTTTGATTTCCTTATACAGCTCCTTTGCCTCACGGGCGTCGGCCTCGGTGACCTCTCCGCCGTAGCGGGCGGGGAGATAAAGCTCACGCAAGCGCCCCTGCCACGCCTCGGTATCCCGGAAAATCAGGTTTTCCTTGGCAAGCTGCTGCCGGGTGTTCATGGCCTTGTCCAGACTGCCGCCGTGCTTTCGGGTGAGCAGGAGCAGCTGCCCGTACCAATAGCGGACACGCTGGGCAGGGGTGCGGCCAAATCGGGCGCGGCCCTCCTTGACCTCCTCCGGGTCGGAGACGAAAAACCGGCGCACGGTGCCCGGTTCCACATGGGAGATGGTTCGCTGGGCGAGAAGCTTGCGGAAGAGGAAAAACGCGCCCACGGCCAGCGCCGCAAGAAAGAGGATCACAAGGATCGCCCACAGGGTGGAAAGATCCTTGGGAGGCGTGTCGGGAACGGGAAAACCGGGGACAAAGGGGGCGTCGATCACCTGATAGTCCTGCTTCAAGGGGTTGTTTTCCGCTGCCTTTTGCTCGAGCAGGCTCTTGAGCGCGTTAAACAGCTTTTCCAGCAGTGGGAAAAGGGGTCTGAGCAGGAAAAAGACGACCTCCATAATGCCGGAGAGGATCAGGCTGAGGAGCGTGCCCACCGCGTGGCGGAAGGCTTTGCTGAACACCACCACCGCCGCGACCACCGTACCCGCCACGGCCAGCAGGTTCATCACCCGGAACTGGGGGCGGGACATGGTCTCCTCGTCGTGACGCAGCAGCCGCAGCAGCAGCACAGTGGCCAGCAGATAGGCCACCAGATAGGGGAGGGCGTAGTGCTCGAGCCGGGACTTCTGCATCAGAAGCAGAGCGGCGACCAGTGGAAGGATGGGGATCTTGAGCATCAGGGAGAAATTGTCGTTTTCCTGATAATAGTTGGGGGTAAAGCCCCGCTTCCAGATGGTATATCCCACAAAGCCCACCGGAAGGACGAGGACGATATACCCCGCCAGCTCGGAAGGATAATAGATCAGCGCGCCCAGCAGGAGGAGCGGGAGAAAGCGCAGGATCGTGCCCGGCTTTTTCCCATCGATCCACCGGGCCACAACGGCGATGACCGCCAGAAGCGCGGCGACGGGCATGAGGGTGCGCTCCAGCCCAAAGGCGCTGCCGAAAAAGCAGGCAAAGGCAAAATAGTAACAGACGTCGGCAAAGATCTTGAGAAAAAGGGCTAGGTTCATGCTTCTTCACGCTCCTTTTCTCCGGGGGAGGCCGTCAGGATGAGGGCGGGCGTCCCGGTGCGCTGCTCCAGGAGGCGGATCTCACGCTCCAGCCCGGGGTCGCGGTCGGGAAGAATGAGGATGTGGGTGCGCCCCTGTTCGGCGGTGCGGGAGGTCTGGGCCAGCGTGACGGCAAAGGGCCGCACGCAGTCGTAGGTGGCGCGTCCCAGGCCCTCCAGAATGGTGGACAGGTGGGCGGAGCCCAGACCGTCGGCCACGTTGCTCCAGCGGGATACGGCGCCCGCCGTGACGATGTTGGAAACAAAGCGGTAGGGGATGTGCTTTTCCTCCAGCGTCTCGCACACCGAACGGGCGATGGAAAAGCACTGTTCCAGCTTTTCCTCCCGGAGGGGATCCTTTTTCTTTGTCTGGACGTTGAGCAGCACGGTGGCGGTCAGCTCCAGCGTGTGGTCATAGTTTTTGACCATCAGCTGACCCGCCCGGGCGCTTTGGAGCCACGAGATGGACTTCATTGGCTCGCGCCCGGTGTATTCCCGGAAGCCCAGCGTCAAAACGGGATCCTCCATGATAAAGCGGTTGACCGAGCGATCTCCCAAAAAGCCGCCCAAAAGCTGGGGCAGGGAAGGATCCTCCCAGCGGGCGGGGCAGACCACGATCTCCTCCTGGGCGGGGACATATTCGACCTCCTCGCTGAGGCCGAGAAAGTCGCCGCCCTGCATGCTGCCGCCCCGGAAGATGAATCGTCCCCGCTTGGGCATCTGGACGGATATCTCCCGCTGCCACAGCTGGCGGGGCATCAGATAGAGGGTGGAGACAAAGGCGCGGCTTTGCCCGTCGGTGGTGGGAAAAGACCAGCGCGTTAACAGCGGTCTCCGCGTAACTCTTGCGCGGCTTTGCTCGTCGGTGGTGGGAAAAGAGGTGACCTTGTCGGAAAAGGTGAGGTCGACGGGCACATTTTCCCGCAGACGGATAAAGGGGACGAACCTGCGGGAGGTGTTTTTCACCTGAGTCACCAGATGAAAGGTCTCCCCCGGCTCGACCAGCGGACGGTCGGGATATTGGCGGTGGGTCACGCCGTCCATCCCGTGGATCAGCGACCAATGCTCCACCGCCGCCGCCACCGCAATCAGCAGAATGAAAAACAGCAGCATTCAGATCACTTCCGTAGGCACGGGGATCTTGTCCAGAAGATCCCCCAGCTTGGCTTCCACCTCGTCTGTCCGGGAGACGCCGGTGGAGATGCGGTGCGCCAGAACGGGGATGGCCACGTCCTTCACGTCCTCGGGGATGGCAAAGTCCCGTCCGCGGAAGGCGGCGGTGACCTGCGCGGCTTTGTAAAGGGCGATGGCGCCGCGGGTGGAGACACCGGTGAGGAAGCGGCTCTCCGAGCGGGTGGCCTGAATGATGTCCATCAGATAGCCGGCCACGGCGTCGGAGACCTTGACCTGTGCGTAATTTGCCCGGATCCACGCGGTCTCCTCCGCGGAAACCGCCTGCTCCATCTCGTCGATGAGGTTGACGGCGCTCTTGCGGCCGATGACGGTCAGTTCCTGCTCCCGGGTCATATAGCCCAGCCGCAGCCGCATGAAAAAGCGGTCGGTCTGCGCCTCGGGCAGGGGGAAGGTGCCGTAGGATTCCACCGGATTCTGGGTGGCCATTACCATAAAGGGCTCGTCCAGGCGGGTGGTGACGCCGTCCACGGTGATCTGCCGCTCTTCCATGGCCTCCAGCAGGGAGGACTGGGTACGGGGGGTGGCGCGGTTGATCTCGTCGGCCAGAATGATATTGGAAAACAGCGGGCCGGGACGGAAGCGAAACTCGCCCGCCTTCTGGTCAAAGAAATGAATGCCGGTCAGGTCGGAGGGCAGCAGATCGGGGGTGAACTGGATCCGCTTGAAGCCGCCGCCGATGGCCTTTGCAAAGGAGCGGAGCAGCATGGTCTTGCCGGTGCCGGGCACATCCTCCAGCAGCACGTGGCCGGAGCAGACAAAGCACACCAGAACATTTTGGATCACGTCCTCCTTGCCCACGATGACGGTGGAACAGGCGTCGACGATCTTGTTGCGGTATTCCGTGAAACGGGAGATTTCCATAAACGCAGACTTCCTTTACTTTACATGATTATTAGAGAAAAGTATAGCACAGTTTTTTGCAAAAAGAAAGAGGCGGAGAAAAGAAAATACCCTCTGCCGAGGCAGAGGGTATTACTTTAGCGTGTCAAAGAACCCGCTGCGCTGGGCTTCTTTGACAGAAAGGCCCCGCGCTGCGGCGCGGTTTCGCCGCTTTTTCTGCGAAAAAAGCCGGCGGGCCTCGGTGTTTTTGCCCATTCCCACACAGGGAACGGCCAAAAACGATCTTTAAGCAAAATCGCCTCTTTCGGCGATTTTGGCTTTTTGACAGACGAAAGAAAATACCCTCTGCCGAGGCAGAGGGTATTTCTTTTCTGTATCTTACTCAGAGATAGCTCCCATGGGGCAAGCACCGGCGCAGGTACCGCAGCTCACGCATGCGTTCTCGTCGATCTCGAACTTGCCGCCAGCATCATGGATGGCGTCCATGGGACATGCACCGGCGCAGGTACCGCAGCCGACGCAAGCGTCAGAAATTTTGTATGCCATAAGTAAGCACCTCCTGTTTTGTTCTGCTAACCATTATATCAGAAAACGAAAAAAATGCAATGCCGTTTTCTACGAATTATATCGGTAAAATTCACAAAATTACAAGAATATTATCCATAAAAATGGGGAAATTCCGGTTAGGAGGTGGGTAGTTTGCACAAACTAACAAACAAAAACGTTGTTCTGACAACGGGTGGAACGCGGATCGAGGCGTCGGTCGCTCATGAGGATCGCTTTGCCCTGGGAGGCAAAAAGTGAGGACGGAGCACTACACCCCCTCGGGAGAGCGCGCCCTCACCCGGGCATGGCGGACGGCAAAGAATTGCGGCGGAAGACTGCTCCCCCGACATCTTCTGGTGGGTGCGCTGGCGGAGGAGTGTATCCCGGGGCGTCTGCTGGAACGGTGGAGCGGTCTTCCCGAGCGGCTGGAACGGATGGTGCTGAAGGAAAGTGCGGCATATGAGGGCGACCCTGTATGCTCCCCCGAGGCGGCGCAGGTGCTGCGCCGGGCCTGTGCGCTGGCGGGAGGCACCGTCGCCCCGCGGCATCTGCTGCAGGCGCTGCTGGAGGAGGAGGGAGAGCTGGACGATCTGCTGCGCGCCTGCGGCTGTCCCGGCGAGGCCCTCCGAAGAAGGCTGACCCGTCCGGCGCTGTCCGGCGGAACAAAGCGGAGCGAGCTCAAGCTGACCATGCAGTTCGGCACCGATATGACCGCACGTGCCGCGGCGGGGGAATATGATCCGGTGGCCTGCCGCAGCCGGGAGATCGCCCGGGTGATGCACATCCTCGCCCGGCGGCAAAAGGGCAATCCGGTGCTGCTGGGGGCGGCAGGCGTGGGAAAGACCGCCGTGGCCGAAGGCCTGGCGGCAAAGCTGGCCTCCGGTGAGGTGCCCGAGGCGCTGGCCGACAAGCGGCTGATCGCCGTGGATATGGCGGGCATGGTGGCGGGGACGCGCTATCGGGGCGAGTTTGAGGATCGGGTGCGCAATATGCTGCGGGAGCTGCAGGCGGCGGGCAACGTGATCCTGTTCATCGACGAGCTGCACACCGTCTGCGGCGCGGGAGCGGCCGAGGGCGCCATCGACGCGGGCAATCTGCTCAAGCCGGCGCTGGCCAGAGGGGGCGTACAGATCCTCGGCGCTACCACCCATCGGGAGTTTCAGAAATACATCGCCCGGGACACGGCGCTGGCGCGCCGCTTTCAGCCGGTGGACGTGGGCGAGCCCTCTGCGCCCGACACCGAGATCATCCTCCACGCCCTGCGTCCGCGGTATGAGGCGCATCACGGACTGCTCATCACCGACGCCGCCATCCGGGCGGCGGTGCGGCTCTCCCGGGAGGCCATGCCCGACCGGTGCGACCCCGACCGGTCGGTGGATCTGCTGGACGAGGCGGCAGCCGAGGCCGTTTTTGCCGGCGCGGCACGGGCGGGAGAAGCTCATGTGGAGGCGGTGGCGCGGCGCATGCGCGGCGGGGACGAGCTTGTGTGGGGAGCCGAGGGACGGGAGCTGGCCGTCCGGCTCAGGCAGGCCGTCGTGGGACAGGACGCCGCCGTGGAGACGGTGGCATCGGCCATGGCACTGGGGCAGACCTTTCCCCGGGGCGCCCGCCCGCGAGGGGCTTTTTTGCTGTGCGGCCCCACCGGCGTGGGAAAGACTGCGCTGGCAAAAGCGTTGGCGCGGGAGCTTTTTCCCGGGAGGGACAGCCTGATCCGTCTGGATATGAGCGAATATATGGAAAAGCACAGCGCTGCCAGGCTGATCGGCGCGCCGCCGGGCTATACCGGCTACGGCGAGGGAGGTCAGCTCACCGATCCCATCCGCCGCGCGCCCCGCAGCGTGGTGCTGCTGGACGAGGTGGAAAAGGCCCATCCCGACGTGCTCACCCTGCTGCTGCAGATGCTGGAGGAGGGATGCCTCACCGACGGTACGGGGCAAAAAATCTCCTTCCGGGAGAGCGTGATCCTGCTCACCTGCAATCTCGGCGCGGACGAGCTGAGCCGCCGTCCGGCGGGCTTTTTGCGGGAGGAGGGGGCAAAGGCGAGCCGGGAGACCGTCCTCCGCGCTGTAAAGCGGAGCATGCGCCCCGAACTGCTGGGCAGGCTGGACGGGATCGCCGTCTTTTCCCCGCTGGAACGGGACAGCCTGCGCATCCTGCTCTGCCGGGGGCTGGACGACCTTGCCGCCCGCTGCCGCGGGCTGGGCGTCCGGCTGCGCTGGACGCCGGAGGCGGAAAACGCCCTGCTGGATGGGTGCGCCAAAGACCCCTACGGCGCCCGCGCCGTGCGCAATCTCCTGCGCCGCCGGGTGGAGGAGCCGCTGGCATCCGCCCTTCTCCGCAGGGAGGACGCCGCGTTTTTGCTGGACGCCGGGGACGGAGGAGAGGTCGTCCTCACCGGCGAAAGCGCCCTGACGCAGTGCGTATGAAGCACGCTGCCGCACCCCGACGGGTGCGGACTTTTTTTGCTCCGCATCTTGCATCTTGGAATAGAAAAAGCTATAATAAGATGATATCATGCGGAAACTATACGTTCAGGAGTGAAAAATATGACCGATCCCATCCGTCTGGCGCAGCTTCTTTTTCCCAATGTGACCCAAACGCCCGGGCAGCTCATGGAGCAGAGCTTCCCGCCCCGCCCCCTCAAGGAGGGCGCGCAGGTGACCCGTTTTGCCCCCAGTCCCACCGGCTTTCTCCACATCGGCGGCGTCTTTTCCGCCATGGTGAGCGAGCGGGTCGCCCACACCACCGGCGGCGTTGCCATCCTCCGCATCGAGGACACCGACAAAAAGCGCGAGGTGGAGGGCGGCGTTTCACTGATCGTGCAGGGTCTGCGCGATTTCGGCATCGTCTTTGACGAGGGCGCTCAGGGCGAGCATGAGGAGATCGGCGCTTACGGTCCCTATACCCAAAGCCGCCGGGCGGAATATTACCATGTGTTCTGCAAGGATCTGGTGGAAAAGGGTCTGGCCTATCCCTGCTTCTGCACCGCCGACGAGCTGGACGAGCTGCGGAAAAAGCAGGAGAGCGAAAACGTCACCCCCGGCTATTGGGGGGAATATGCCCTGTGGCGGGACAAGCCCATCGAAGAGGTGGAGGCTGCCCTCGCTGCGGGCAAGCCATATGTGATGCGCCTGCGCTCTCCCGGCAAGCCGGGCGGAAGGGTCAAGTTCAAGGACGCCATCCGGGGCGAGATCGAGATGGAGGAAAACTATGTGGACGTGGTGCTGCTCAAGAGCGACGGCATCCCCACCTATCACTTTGCCCACGTGGTGGACGACACCCTGATGCGGGTGACTCAGGTGGTGCGGGGCGACGAGTGGATCGCCTCGGCGCCCATCCATCTGCAGCTCTTCTGGCTGTGCGGGCTCAAGGCGCCCAAATACGCCCATATCTCTCCCATCATGAAGGAGGAGGACGGCTCCAAGCGCAAGCTTTCCAAGCGCAAGGACCCCGAGGCCGCCGTCAGCTATTTCACCGAGGAGGGCTATCCCGCCGACGCGGTGATGGAGTATCTGCTCACCATCGGCAATTCCAACTTTGAGGATTGGCGGCGGCAGAACAAGGACGCCCGCTACACCGAGTTCCCCTTCAAGCTCAACAAGATGAGCGCCTCGGGCGCACTGTTCGATCTGAACAAGCTGCAAAGCGTTTCGGCGGAGGTCATCTCCCGCCTGACCGCCGAGGAGGTATATGCCCAGGCCACGGCGTGGGCGGGACGGTTCGATCCCGATTTCTGCGCCCTGCTCACCCGGGATCCCGCCTTTACCAAGAGACTGTTTGCCATCGATCGGGGCGGGAAAAAGCCCCGGAAGGACATCGTCCGCTGGCAGGACGTGAAGGCCTATGCCGCCTATTTCTTTGACGAGCTCTTTGCCATGGAGGAGCAGCTGGACATGGAATGCGAGGTGCAGAAGCAGGTCATCGAGGCCTATCTGCCCGTGATGGACTGCGGCGACGACAAGGACACCTGGTTCGGCAAGATGAAGGAGCTTTGCCCGGCGCTGGGCTTTTCCCCCGACGTCAAGGCCTATAAGGCAAATCCCGAGCAATTCAAAGGACATGTGGGCGACGTCAGCGCTGTCGTCCGCATGGCGATCACCGGAAGAAAGAACACCCCCGACCTGCACGCCATCATGGCGCTGCTGGGTCAGGATACCTGCCGCCGCCGGCTGCAAGCCTATCTGGCGGGGCTGAACGGATAAAGAAGGAGGAACAACCATGAGCGAGGAGATCATGAACAACGGCTCGGCCGGCAATTTTATCCACGATTTTATCGTGGAGGATATCGCCGAGGGCGGACGGTTTGCTGGAAAACGGGTGCACACCCGGTTTCCGCCCGAGCCCAACGGCTATCTGCACATCGGGCACTGCAAGGCGTTGTGCATCGACTTTGGCACGGCGGAAAAGTTCGGCGGCCTGTGCAATCTGCGCTTTGACGACACCAACCCCGCCAAGGAGGACACCGAGTTTGTGGACGCCATTCAGGAGGACATCCACTGGCTGGGCTTTGACTGGGGTGATCGGCTGTATTACGGATCGGACTATTTTGAAAAGGACTATGAATATGCGGTGGAGCTCATCAAAAAGGGTCTGGCCTACGTCTGCGAGCTGACTCCCGAGCAGTTCCGGGAATATCGGGGCGACACCAACACCCCCGCCCGCTCTCCGTGGCGGGACAGACCCATCGAGGAGAGCCTCGACCTGTTTGAACGGATGAAGAACGGCGAGTTTCCCGAGGGAAAATATACCCTGCGGGCAAAGATCGATCTGGAGAGCGGCAACTTCAACATGCGCGACCCGGTGATCTACCGCATCCGCTACATCGAGCACCACCGTCAGGGCACCAAATGGTGCATCTTCCCCATGTACGATTTTGCCCATCCCATTCAGGACGCGCTGGAGGGCATCACCCACTCTTTGTGCTCGCTGGAATATGAGGATCATCGCCCGCTGTACGACTGGGTGGTGAACAACGTCTCCGTCCCCTCCAAGCCCCGGCAGATCGAGTTTGCCCGTCTGGGCATCGACCACACCGTCATGTCCAAGCGCAAGCTGCGTCAGCTGGTGGAGGAGAAAAAGGTCTCCGGCTGGGACGATCCCCGCATGCCCACCCTGTGCGGCCTGCGCCGCCGGGGCTATACCCCCCGCGCCATCCGCAATTTCTGCGACCGGATCGGCGTGGCAAAGGTGTCCAGCACGGTGGAATACGGATTTCTGGAGCATTGCCTCCGGGAAGACCTCAACGAAAACGCCCGCCGCGTGATGGCGGTGCTGCGCCCCGTCAAGCTGGTGATCACCAACTATCCCGAGGGACAGAGCGAGACCTTTGAGATCGAAAACAATCCCACCCGCCCCGAGGAGGGCACCCACACCGTCACCTTCTCCCGGGAGCTCTATGTGGAGGCCGAGGACTTTTTGGAGACGCCGGTGCCCAAATACAAGCGCCTGTACCCCCAGGGCCCGGAGTGCCGTCTCAAGGCCGCCTACGTCATCACCTGCACCGGCTGCAAGAAGGACGAAAACGGAAACGTCACCGTGATCAATGCCACCAATGATCCCGAATCCCGCGGGGGCGACCCCGCCGACGGGCGCAAGGTCAAGGGCGCGACCCTTCACTGGGTGGACGCCGCCACCGCCGTGGACGCCGAGGTGCGCATTTATGACGATCTGTTCACCGAGGCCGACCCCGACGGCTATGAGGGCGGATTTTTGGCCTGCCTCAACCCCAATTCTCTGGAGGTTCTGCAGGGCTGCAAGCTGGAAAAGAGTCTGGAGACCGCTGGCAGCGACGAGCGCTTCCAGTTTATGCGGCAGGGCTATTTTGCCGCCGACAGCAAGGACAGCGCCCCCGGTCATCTGGTGTTCAACCGGGCGGTAGCGCTTAAGGACAGCTTTAAGAATTGATGGAATACTATCTGGACAACGCCGCCACCACTGCCGTTTTGCCCGCAGCGCGGCAAGCGGCGGAGGGCGCCATGGACGAGTTTGGCAATCCCGGCTCGCTCCACGCGGCGGGGCGTCGGGCGAGACAGCTGCTGTGCGACAGCCGGGAGGCGGTGGCCGCCGCTCTGGGATGCAGGGCAGAGCGGATCACCTTTACCTCCGGAGGGAGCGAGAGCATCAACACCGCCCTGATGGGCGCCGCCTTCAAAAACAAGCATGTGGGCAGACATATCGTCTCCACCCAGATCGAGCACGACGCCACCCTCAACACCCTCAAGGCGCTGAAAAATCAGGGCTGGGATATCACCCTCGTCCCGCCGGAGACCGACGGAACGGTTTCTCCCGCGGCGGTCGGGGCCGCCCTCCGGCCGGACACCGCGCTGGTGAGCATGATGGCGGTGTGCAACGAGACCGGCGCAGTTCTGCCCCTGGAGGAGACCAAGGCCGCCATGGAGGGCATCTGCCCCAGGGCAATCTTTCATGTGGACGGGGTGCAGGGCTTCTGCAAGATCCCGCTTCCGCTGGATTGTGTCGACGCCCTCAGCCTGTCGGCCCACAAGATCGGCGGGCTCAAGGGCAGCGGCGCGCTCTACCTGCGGGAAGGCCTGACCCTGCCGCCGCTGATCTATGGCGGCAATCAGGAAAACGGCATGCGCTCGGGCACCGAGGCCATGCCCCAGATCGCGGCCTTTGCCGCCGCCGCCCGGGATCGCAGCGCCCATTTTGACGAGCATACCGCCCGCATGAACGCTCTGCGGGACAAGCTGATCGCGGGGGCACGGGCGCTGGGCTGCGACATCAACACCCCCGCGCACGGCGCGCCCCACATCGTCAATCTCTCCCCCAAAAAGGGGCGCAGCGAGGTGTATATCCGGGTGCTGTCCGATCGGGGAATCTACGTCTCCGGAGGGAGCGCCTGCGCCAGAGGAAAGAAATCCCATGTGCTCACCGCCATGCGTCTCCCGGGAAAAAATGTGGACGCCGCCCTGCGGGTGAGCCTTTGCCCGGAGACCCCGGAGGAGGCGATCGACGCCTTTCTTTGCGGTCTGGAAGAGGCAATGAAACTGTTTTGATGAGGAAGCTATGAAGGAAATACTGTTGTGCAAATGCGGCGAGCTGGTGCTCAAGGGGCTCAACCGCCACAAATTTGAAGACCGTCTGCAAAAGACCCTCTACTGGCGTCTGAAAAAGATCGGCAATTTCAGGATCCACGGCTGCCAGTCCACCGTGTATGTGGAGCCCCAGGACGGAGAGGCCGACATGGACGCCGCGCTGGAGGCCTGCCGGAAGATTTTCGGCATCGTGGCGGTGGCGCGGGCCGTCGTGTGCGAAAAAAACATCGAGGATATCAAGGCAAAGGCCGCGGAATATCTGCGGGAGCCCTTGTCCCGGGTGCGCACCTATAAGGTGGAGACCCGCCGCTCGGACAAGCGCTTTCCCATGACCTCCCCGGAGATCTCCCGGGAGGTGGGCGGCTATCTCAGCGACGTATACGAGCATCTGCAGGCGCAGATGGACGAGCCCCAGCTCACCGTCAAGGTGGAGGTGCGGGAGGAATACGCTTACGTCAGCGCCGGCGTTCTGCCGGGCGCGGGCGGTCTGCCCACCGGCACCTCCGGACGGGGCATGCTGCTGCTGTCCGGCGGCATCGATTCGCCGGTGGCGGGCTGGATGATGGCAAAGCGGGGCATGGAGCTGGAATGCGTCCACTTTTTCAGCTATCCCTTTACCTCGCTGGAGGCCAAGCAAAAGGTGATGGATCTGGCTGAGATCCTCACCCATTGGGCGGGGAGGACCACGGTCACCGTGGTGCCCTTCACCCATATCCAGACCGAGATCCGGGACAAATGCCGGGAGGATTATTTCACCCTGATCATGCGGCGGATGATGATGCGTCTGGCGCAGCGGGTGGCCGAAAAGCGGGACTGCCAGTGCCTGATCACCGGAGAGAGCCTGGCGCAGGTGGCCAGCCAGACGGTGCAGGCGCTGGGCGTCACCGGCGCGGTGTGCGATATGCCCGTGCTGCGCCCCGCCATCGGCATGGACAAGGAAGAGATCGTCACCATCGCCCGCAGGATCGGCACCATGGACGTGTCCATCCTGCCCTATGAGGACTGCTGTACGGTCTTCACCCCAAAGCATCCCCAGACCAAGCCCGCCCGGGACAAGGCGGAGGACGAGGAGAGCAAGCTGGACGTGGACGCCCTCATCGACGAGGCCATGCAGGGGCTGGAAGTTGTCACCATCGGTTGAAAAACAAAGGAGAAGGGTATGAATTGTGAGCTGCTGGCGGTAGGAACCGAGCTTCTTTTGGGCGAGATCGTCAATCTGGACGCCCAGATCATCGCACAGGGACTGAACGAGCACGGGATCAACGTCTATTGGGAGACGGTGGTGGGGGACAACCCCGACCGCCTGCGGGAGGCTGTCCGCATCGCCAAGCAGCGGGCGGATCTGATCATCACCACCGGCGGCCTCGGCCCCACGGCCGACGATCTGACCAAGGAGACGGTGGCCGCCGCCTTTGGCAAGGAGCTGCGGATGGATCCGGAGCAGCTCAGTCGGTTGAAGGAGCGGATGGGCGCCAAAATGACCCCCAACAACGAAAAGCAGGCCATGCTGCCAGAGGGGTGCACCGTGCTGGTCAACGATTGGGGCACCGCCCCCGGCTGCGCCTTTGAGAGCGAGGGCAAGCACGTCATCATGCTGCCCGGACCGCCCAGAGAGTGCCGCCCCATGTTTGAATATCGGGCGCTGCCCTATCTGCAAAAGCTGCAGGGCGGCGTGATCGGCAGCCGCTATATCAAGATTTTCGGCGTGGGTGAAAGCACCATGGAATATATGGTCACGCCGCTGATGAACACCATGACCGACGTCACCATGGCGCCCTATGCCAAGGAGGGAGAATGCGAGCTGCGCATCAC
>CADBTM010000092.1 GCA_902797555.1 Oscillospiraceae bacterium | reverse complement strand
GTACGCTGGCCGTCCACTTCGGCAACAAGGTGTGGTATCTGTACGGTGCCTC
This sequence comes from Oscillospiraceae bacterium, assembly GCA_902797555.1. Lineage (GTDB taxonomy): Bacteria > Bacillota > Clostridia > Oscillospirales > Butyricicoccaceae > UBA4644. The sequence continues at coordinate 2,702 of CADBTM010000092.1, read as the reverse complement.
CTCCAACCAGCACCGCAACGTCATGCCCAACTATCAGCTCCAGTGGGAGATGATCCGCTGGGCGCTGGAGACCAAGGCCGACGTCTACGATTTTCGCGGGGTGTCGGGCGATCTGACGCCGGACAATCCCCTGTACGGCCTGTATCTTTTCAAAAAGGGCTTTGGCGGCGATCTGGTGGAGTTTTGCGGCGAGTTTGAGATGGTCTATAACAAGGCCGCCGATCTGCTGGTGAACAAGGGGCTGGGCGCCGCCCGCACCCTGCGCCGCAAGGTCAAGCAGCTGGGTCACCGCGCAGAGGAAAAGCAGCACAAGGACGCCGTTTCCGCCCGCGGCGCCAACACACAGTCAGAAGAACAGAAGGAACCGGACAAGCAGTAAACAGAGAAACGCTACGTTGTGGGAGGGATAGGAATGAAAGCGCTGTTGGTAGAAAAATCAAAGATCCTCAACAACATTCAAGTCATCAAAACCGCCGCCGGCGAGGCGCAGATCATCGCCGTGCTCAAAATCAACGCCTACGGTCTGGGTCTGCGCCAGATGGCCGAGATCTGCCGGGAGGCGGGCATTCGCCGCTTTGCTGTCACCGAGCCGGAGGACGCCGTCCGGCTGAGGGATTGGGGCTTTGGCGAGGAGGAGATCCTCATCCTTCGCTCCACCGCCTGCGAGGAGGATATCAAGCTTATCCTGCAGGCGGGCGCAACCGCCACCATCGGGTCCTATGACGCCGCGCTGGCGCTCAACGGCATCGCCGAGAGTCAGGGCACGATCTGTGACGTACACATCAAGGTGGACACCGGTATGGGGCGCTATGGCTTTTGCCCCACCGAGATCGACCGCATCCTCAGCGTTTACCGCTATCTGGGCAATCTGAACGTCACCGGCACCTACACCCATTATGCCAACGCCTTCCGCTCGAAAAAGAAGACCCAGGCGCAGTATGAGAGCTTTCTCGCCGTGGTGGAAAAGATCCGTGCCGCAGGCTACGAGCCCGGCATGCTCCACGCCTCCAATTCCGAAGCGTTTTTCGGCTGCCGGATGCCCAATCTGGACGCCGTCCGCATCGGCTCGGCGCTGGGCGGAAGAGTGATCTCCCGCGGGGACTTTGGCCTGCAAAAAACCGGTCGCCTGCAAAGCGAGATCGTCGAAGCCCGCTGGCTGCCCAAGGGGGCCACGGTGGGCTATGGCAGTGCCTTTGTGGCAAAGCATCCCACCCGCATCGCCATCATCCCCGTGGGCTCGGCCGACGGCTTTACCGTGCAGAAGGCACGGACGGACAACCGGGTCTCGGTGTGTCTCCGGGCGGCGCTCTCCGCCCTCAAGGGGATCTTCCGCAGACGCAATCTCACCGTCAGCGTGGCCGGAAAGCGGGCGCCTGTGGTGGGTCACGTGGGCGTCAGCCACACTGCCATCGACGTCACCGGCATCGAATGCGGCCCCGGCACCCAGGTCTTTCTGGAGGTCTCCCCCATGTTTGTTCCGCCGACGGTCTCCCGGATCTACGTGGATTGACCCGGACGCACATACTCGTTACCTATTCCATTTTTATCCCTATTCAGGAGGTATTGTACTATGAAAATGGTTCTCGGAATCATCAACAACGATGACGCAGCCGCCGTCACCCAGGGGCTGACCAAGGCGGGCTATTTCGTCACCAAGCTGAGCACCACCGGCGGATTTCTGCGGGCGGGCAACGTCACCATACTGGTGGGCGTGGAGGACGAGAAGGTACAGGCCGTCATTGACATCATCCACGAGCATGCCCACAGCCGCAGCCAGCTGATGCCCACCACCTCCGAGGCGGGGGTCGGCTTCTTCCCCACCATGCCCGTTCAGGTGCGGGTGGGCGGAGCCACCATCTTTGTCCTCGACGTGGATCAGTTCCAGAAGTTCTGATGCGTCTTCCTCATCTTCTCGGCAACGAGAGTCTCAAGCAGGCGCTGGACGGTCTGCCTGCCAGCGGTCTCGGATCGGCAGTATTGCTGGACGGGCCGGAGGGCATCGGCAAACGCACCGCCGCTGCTGATCTGGCGCAGGCGCTTTTGTGCGGCAAGCCAAACGCCCCCTGCGGCGTCTGCCCCGCCTGCCGCAGAGTACAGGCGGGCAGTCATCCCGACCTGTTCTGGCTGGAGGAAAGCGAGCCCGGCAAGGGCGTCAAGCTGGAGCAGGTGCGCGCCCTGCGCGCCCACAGCTTCGTGCGCCCCAGTGAGGCACCCTTCAAGATCTTTATCGTGCCTCGGGCAGACCGCCTCAATCCCCCCTCTCAGAATGCCCTGCTCAAGGTGCTGGAGGAGCCTGCCTCCTCCCTCTTTGTGCTGCTTTGCGAAAACCGGGAGGCCATGCTCCAGACGGTGCGTTCCCGGTGCAAGACCTTCCGTCTCACGCCGCTGCCTCAGGATGTGCTGGAGCAGGCGCTGCGCGCCCGCACACAGGCCTCGCCCGAGCAGATCCGCGACGCCGCCCTTCGCTCGGCCGGATTGCTGGGGCGGGGGCTGGAGATCCTTTCGGGACAGGAAAAGCCGGCCTATGCCGCCGCCCGCGCCTTTGTTTCCGCGCTGCAGGGCGGCGAGCTGCAGGTCTTTACCGCCTGTCAGGAGCTGACCCGGCTCAGCCGGGAGGAGTATGCCGCTTTTTGCGACGAAAGCTGCCGTCTGCTTACCCGCTCGGTCAGCCGCACGGGAGACGGCAGATACATCGACCTGTT
>CADBTM010000091.1 GCA_902797555.1 Oscillospiraceae bacterium | reverse complement strand
GAGACCGATCTGGTTGCCGTAGGAGCTGTAGCCCGCCGCGGCAGTGGTGACCAGCTTGCGCTGGGGGAGCTTGCCCTCCAGCGTTTCGGAGACCGGCTTGAGGGGGTCGGCTCCGCCGGTGACGCGCATGGCGGCATAAACATAGCTTCGGCCGGACAGGGGATCACGGATGGCGCCGCCGATACAGGTGGCCGCGCCGCCGAAGGGCTCGATCTCGGTGGGATGGTTGTGGGTCTCATTTTTAAAGAGCAGCAGCCAATCCTGCTCCTCGCCCTCCACGTTGACCTTGATCTTGACGGTGCAGGCGTTGATCTCGTCGCTCTCGTCCAGATTGCGCAGCTGACCGGTCTGCTTGAGCAGTTTTGCGGCGATGGTGCCGATGTCCATCAGGGTGATGGGCTTTTTCCGCTCCAGCCGGGTGCGGGTGTCCAAATAGTCCTGATAGGCCTTTTCCAGCAGGGGGCTGGCAAAGGTCACCTTATCGATGATGGTATTGAAAGTGGTGTGACGGCAGTGATCCGACCAATAGGTGTCGATCATCTTGATCTCGGTGATGGTGGGATCCCGGTCTTCCTCCGCAAAGTATTTCTGGCAGAACCGCAGATCGTCCAGATCCATGGCCAGTCCCTGGGCGCGAAGCAGGGCGTTCAGCCCGTCGCCGTCCATGGTGCGGAAGCCGTCGAGCACCGCAACCGAGGTGGGGATCTGATATTCGGTCTTCAGCGTGGCAAAGGGCTGGAGAGATGCCTCTCTGGCCTCCACCGGGTTGATGAGATAGTGCTTGATACGCGCAAGATCGTCGTCAGAAAGCGCGCCGTAAAGCAGATATACTTTCGCCGAACGCACCTCGGGACGCTCGCCCTGAGAGAGGATCTGGATGCATTGTGCGGCCGAATCCGCCCGCTGGTCAAACTGTCCGGGGAGGTATTCCACCGCGAAAACAGCGTCGGCATCGTCGGGCAGCTCGTCCCGCAGATCGTCCAGCTGGGGCTCGGAAAAGACGGTGCGCTTGCTCTGCTCAAACAGCTCGGCGCTCAGACCTTCCACGTCATAGCGGTTGAGCAGCCGCAGCCCGGTCAGGGTGCGGATCTGCAAAAAGTCCCGCAGATCCCGCAGCAGCGCCGCCGCGTCAAAGGCCAGCCCCTTCTTTTTTTCAACATATACGCGGTAAACCATGGGTCAATCTTCCTTTCTCGCCGCCAGAGCCCGCTGGCCGATATCCCGGCGGCAATAGGCGTTTTCAAAATGGATCCCATCCGCCAGCGCATAGGCGGCGTCGATGGCCTCGCGCAGGGTGGGACGGACAGAAACGGCACCCAGCACGCGCCCGCCGCCGGTGAGCAGCGTTTCCCCGTCCAGCTTTGCCCCGGCGATATAGATCTTGTCGTTTTCGCCGGTGGGGGGCAGGGTGATGGGATAGCCGGTCTGATACTTTTTGGGATAGCCGTCGGAGGCCAGCACCACACAGCAGGCCGAGGCCTTTTTCCAGCGGATGTCCAGCTCGCGCAGTCTGCCCGCCTGGGTGGCCTGCATGATGGTCAGCAGGTCGGTGTCCAGCAGGGGGAGCACCACCTGGGTCTCCGGATCGCCAAAGCGGCAGTTGTATTCGATGACCTTCGGCCCCTTGGGGGTGAGCATCAGACCGAAATACAGGCACCCGCGGAACTCCCGCCCCTCGGCCTTCATGGCACGGATGGTGGGGAGAAAGATGGTGTCCATACAGACCTGTGCGATCTCGTCAGTATAATAGGGATTGGGCGCCACGGTGCCCATACCGCCGGTGTTGGGACCCTTGTCTCCGTCCAGCGCCCGCTTGTGATCCATGGAGGACACCATGGGCACCACGGTCTCGCCGTCGGTAAAGGACAGCACGGAAACCTCGGGGCCGGTGAGGAACTCCTCGATGACCACCCGGCTTCCGCTCTCACCAAAGACCTTGTCCTCCATCATGGAACGGACGGCGGCCTCGGCCTCCTCACGGGTCTGGGCGATGATGACACCCTTGCCCAGCGCCAGTCCGTCGGCCTTGACGACGGCGGGCAGGGGAGCGGTACGAACATACTCCAAAGCGGCGTCCAGCTGGGTAAACACCTGATATTCCGCGGTGGGGATATGGTATTTCCCCATCAGCTCTTTGGAAAAGACCTTGCTGCCCTCGATGATGGCGGCGTTCTTTTTGGGACCGAAAACGGGGATACCCTCGGCCTCCAGCGCGTCTGCTGCGCCCAGCACCAGAGGATCGTCGGGCGCCACAACGGCAAAGTCAACCTTGCGGGTCTTGGCAAAATCCACGATGGCGGGAATGTCGGTGGCCTTGATGGGATGGCATTCCGCGTCACGGGCGATACCGCCGTTGCCGGGCAGGGCATAGATCGTTTCCACAGAGGGGTTTTCTTTCAGTTTCTGAATAATGGCGTGTTCGCGGCCGCCGCCGCCAACGACCAAAAGCTTCATGGCAAATCCTCCCGAAGGACTTAGTGATGGAACAGCCGCGCGCCGGTAAAGCACATGACCATATTGTACTTATCGGCCGTTTCGATCACGTTGTCGTCACGGATCGAGCCGCCGGGCTCGGCGATATACTGCACGCCGCTCTTGCGGGCGCGCTCCACGTTGTCGCCAAAGGGAAAGAAGGCGTCCGAACCCAGGGAAACGCCGCTCTGCGTGGCGATCCATGCTTTCTTTTCCTCAGCAGTCAAGGGCTCGGGCTTTACGGCAAAATACTGCTGCCAGACGCCGTCTGCAAGGATATCCTCCCACTCGTCGGAGATATACACGTCGATGGCGTTGTCCCGGTCAGGGCGATGGATGCCGGGGACAAACTGCAGTCCCAGCACCTTGGGGCACTGACGGAGATACCAGTTGTCCGCCTTGCTGCCGGCCAGACGGGTGCAGTGGATGCGGCTCTGCTGGCCTGCGCCCACGCCGATGGCCTGACCGTTTTTCACATAGCAGACCGAATTGGACTGGGTGTACTTCAGCGTGATCAGCGCCACCATCAGGTCGATCTTTGCGCTTTCGGGCAGATCGTGATTCTTGGTGACTATGTTTTCCAGCATGGCGCGGTCGATCTTCAGATTGTTGTGTCCCTGTTCAAAGGTAATGCCGAACACGTCCTTCTGCTCCAGCTCGGCGGGGACATAGTCGGGATCGATCTGCACCACGTTGTACTTTCCGCCCTTTTTGGCGCGGAGGATCTCCAGCGCCTCGTCGGTATAACCG
>CADBTM010000090.1 GCA_902797555.1 Oscillospiraceae bacterium | reverse complement strand
TCACGTCCTTGAGCGCGCCGGTGCGCTTTTCCCGGTTGGTGAGACGGGCGATGTCGGCCTTTTCGGCGTTGAGGTCGGCTCTGCCCTCCACGATGGCGCCCTTGCGGTCGCACATGATAACGTCCTTCAGCCCCATGCTCAGCAGCAGCCGCACGATGGCGGTACCTGCGGCGCCGGCGCCCGAGGTGACCACGCGGATCTCGTCCAGACGCTTGCCCACCACCTTGAGGGCGTTGATCAGACCGGCCAGAGTGATGACGGCGGTGCCGTGCTGGTCGTCGTGGAAGATGGGGATGTCGCAGCGCTGCTTGAGCTTGCGCTCGATCTCAAAGCAGCGTGGGGCGGAGATGTCCTCCAGATTGATGCCGCCGAAGGAGCCGGCCAGCAGCGCCACCGTATTGACGATGTCGTCCACGTTTTTCGAGCGGATGCACAGAGGGATGGCATCCACGCCGCCAAAGGCCTTGAACAGGGCGCATTTGCCCTCCATGACGGGCATGCCGGCCTCGGGGCCGATGTCGCCCAGACCGAGCACGGCGGTGCCGTCGGTGACCACGGCCACCAGATTCCCTCTGCCGGTATATTTGTAGCTCAGATCCACGTCGTCGCGGATCTTCAGACAGGGCTCGGCCACGCCGGGGGTATACGCCACCGAAAGGTCGTGGGCGTTTTGGATGGGGCACTTGGTTTGGATATCCAGCTTGCCGTGCCACTTTTCGTGGGCGAGCAAAGCTTCCTGTTTGATGTCCATGGTCGTCTTCCTCCTTTATTTTCTGGCGATAGCCGCCTTGGCAGCCCGGACGATATGCTCGGGCGTCAGATCAAAGATCTTGCGCAGCTCGCTTTCGGGGCCGACCTGACCGAAAACGTCCTCGATGCCCACCATCTCCACGGGGACGGGGCAGGTGCGGGACAGGCAGGAGGCCACGGCAGAGCCAAGGCCGCCCACGATGTTGTGGTTTTCGGCGGTGACCACGCAGCCGCACTTTGCCGCATACTCGGCCAGCGTCTCGCCGTCCAGCGGCTTCCACGTAAAGGCGTTGAGCACGGCGGCGGAGATGCCCTCCTGCGCCAGCGCTTCGGCGGCCTTGACCGCCTCGGCCACCAGGATGCCGGAGGCGACGATGGCCACGTCGGCACCCTCGCGGATGCGGGCGATCTTGCCCAGTTCAAAGTCAGAACCTTCCTCAAAGATGCCCACGGCGTTTTTGCGCAGCAGGCGGATATAGTAGACGCCGTACTCGTTTTGCAGCGTTTTCACCAGCCAGCGCAGCTGGACGGTGTCGGTGGGCTCCACCAGCGTGACGCCGGGGAAGCTCATGAGCACGCCCATATCCTCAAAGGGCATATGGGTGCCGCCGTTGTAGGCGGCGGTGACGCCGGGATCCGAGCCGACGATGCGGACGTTGGCCTTGTTGTAGGCGCAGGAGATAAAGATCTGATCGGCGCAGCGCCGGGTGGCAAAGGGCGCGAAGGAATGGGCAAAGGGCACCATCCCCGCGGCGGACAGACCGGCGGCGATGCCGATCATGTCGTTTTCCTGAATGCCGCAATCGACGGCGCGATCGGGGAATTCATTGAAGAAGGGCTTCATGCCCGAGGAGCCCACCAGATCGGCGTCGAGCACGCAGATCCGATCGTCCTCCCGCGCCAGCTCCTGCAGCGTCTGGCAGTAGACGGCGCGCATTTCCTTGGATTCTTTTTCCAGCTTGTCTTTTACAGTATACATGAGCGTTCCTCCCCCTTTACGCCTTGCGCGCCGCCGCCAGGACGGCCTCGGCCTTTTCGATGCTGGGAGCGATCTGCTCCGCGGTAAACTTGATATGGTGGCAGGGGAAGGTGTTTTCCGCCAGCTCGCAACCCTTGCCCTTTACGGTGTCCAAAATGATCATCACCGGCTTTTCATGCTGCGCCTTGCCCTTTTCGATGGCCTCGAGGATGGCGTCCACGCTGTGGCCGTCCACCTTCTGGGTGTACCATCCGAAGGAGCGGAACTTCTGCACCATGTCGCCCAGATCGAGCACGTCCTCGCAGGCGCCGTCCAGCTGCTGCTTGTTCCAGTCCACAAAGGCGATGAGGTGATCCAGCATCTGATGGGCGGCAAAGGCCGCGCCTTCCCACACCTGACCCTCGTCGCACTCGCCGTCGCCCAGCACCAGATAGGTATAGCTGTCGTTTCTGCCCATCATCCGGTCGCCCATCGCCAGACCGATGGCGGTGGAGATGCCCTGACCCAGACTGCCGGTGGTCATGTCCACGCCCACGGTGAGGTTGCGGTCACAGTGAGAGGGCAGGTGGGTGCCCGCCTGATTGAGGGTGAGCAGCTGCTCCTTGGGGAAATAGCCCTTGAGGGCCAGCGCCGCATAGACGGCGGGGCCGGCGTGTCCCTTGCTCATCACCAGCTTGTCCCGCTCCGCCCACTTGGGGTTTTTGGGGTCGATCCGCATTTCCTTGCCGTAGAGCACGCTGAGAAGCTCTACCACGCTCATACAGCCGCCGATGTGGCCAAAGCCGAGATGTGCCAGTTCCTTCATCGTCTCCACACGAATCTCTTCGGCAAAGACGCGCAAAGCCTTGTTCTTTTCCATTTTGACACCTTCGATTCTTTCCAATATGTCAGAATACTTCTCAATATCTTACCAAAATATCATAGCATATTCCCTCCCCCATTACAAGGAAAAATCCCGTTCTGTGCCAAGTTTTTTTCATCGTTCGGTCATTTTGTCACTCCCGCTTTGCAGAAAGAGGTCTTCCTCTTCGTCGGGCATATCCAGACCCAGCTTTTGCTGCAGCGCTCTGCCCAGCGCCATCACGCAGCGGGAGCACAGGAGCACCTCATCCTCCCGGAGCAGCCCGCGCGTCCCGCCGCAGATCATGCACCTGCGCGCCGCGCCTCGCTTGTCCTCCATCGCGCCTCGCCTCCTTTCGCCCCCATTGTGGCGGGAGCGGGAGGAAAGAAAAACGGAAGGCTTCCCCGGAAATGTTCCCCGGAAGAGTTCCTTTTCTATTTCCCGGAAAATGGAGTTCAATGGGCAAAAAAGGAGGGAAAAACCATGATTTTTCAAACAGAAGCACCCCACATTTCTCCCGACGAGCTCAAGGGGCTGGTGGAACAGTTCCTCACGCTGGAGCGTCCCCGTCGGGCGGCGCTGATGGAATACTACCGGGGCGAGCAGGACGTTCGCAAGGGTCCCATCGCCCAGGGCCGTCCCAACAACCGGCTGGTCTCCAACTATGCCAAGTACATCTCCGACGTCCACACCGGCTATTTTATGGGGGTGACCCCCACCCTCACCTTTTCCCGCAAGCGGGTGCAGGAAAAGATGGTGCGGGCGCTGAACGAGGCGTCCTTCGGACGCATGCTCTATGCCGCCGCCCGGGATATGAGCGTGTGCGGCGAGGGCTTTTTGCTCACCTATCCCGACATCCGGGGTCCCCGCATCGCCCGGCTGTCGCCGCTGGAGACCTTTGCCGTCACATGGGGACTGCGGCAGGAGATCTTTGCCGCCGTGCGTCTCAGCGAAAAGAGCTCCCGCCACGTGGTGGGCGAGCTCTATCTCAAGGGCGAGCGCATCCCCTGGGAGCAGCAGGGCGCCGAGCTGACCTTCGGCGAAGCCCGCCCCACCGGTCTGGACGGGCTGGCGGTGAGCTGGTTCCGCAACAACGGGGAGAGCACCGGCGATTTTGAATCGGTGACCTCCCTGCTGGATGCCTACAACGTGCTGCTTTCGGGCGCCATGGACGATATGCAGAGCGTGGCCAACGCGTTTCTCGCTCTCTACGGCGTGATGGGCACCACCCAGCAGGACATCGACCGGGCAAACCGCAGCCGGGTTTTGTGCATGGCGGACAACGGAAAAGCGGAGTTCGTGGTGAAAAACCTCAGTCCGGACGCCATCTCTCTCCTGCGGGAAACGCTGGTAAAGGATATGCTGTCCATCACCATGACCCCCAACCTGCAGGACGAGGCCTTTTCTGGGACGGCCTCCGGCGTGGCGCTGGAATACAAGCTGTGGGGCATCGAGCAGGCGCGCAGCGCCAAGGAGCAGGGCTTTTCCGGCGGGCTGTACCATCTCATCGGCCTGTTTTATCAGGCCTTTGCCCGTCTGGGCGAGGAGCTGTACTGCCCCTGCGTCGCCCTCTTCCACAAAAATCTGCCTCAGGATCTCAGCCGCCTGTGCACCGATCTGCAGACACTGGGAGACACGGTCTCCCGCCGCACCAAGCTGGAGCTGCTGCCCTTTGTCCACAATCCCGACGCCGAGGTGCAGCGCATCGCCGACGAAAAGAAAGGAGAATGACCCATGCCCGAAGAAGAAAAACAGCCGACCCCTGTGACCGAGCCCGTCCCCGCCCCGTCTGAAGCCGCTCCGCCCGACGCCGACGCCCTGCGGCGCGAGCTGGAGACCCTGCGGGAGGAAAAGCGTCTTCGCACCCTCACCCAGCAGGCCGAGACCCTTTTGCGGGAAAGCAGCCTGCCCGAGTGCTTTGCCCCCTTCCTTTTGGGGAGCGACGGGGAGGACACCGCAAAGCGGGTGGCCGACTTTGGCCGCATCTATGTGCAGGCGCTGCAGGAAAAGCTGCGCGCCGCCGCCCTGCCCCAGCCGCCCCGGGATCTGTCCCTCGCCCCGCCTGCCCGGCGGCACCGGGGCATCCGGAAGCTGTAAAGAAAAAAAGAGCCTGCGGCACAGCCGCAGGCTTCTTTTCGTTTTCTTATTCCTCGGTCTTTTTTGCGGCGACGGCGGCCAACTCGCTGAACTTGGCGGTGATGTAGCCGTAGCTTTTGGGGTCGTGGGGCAGACGGCAGTAGGTGCAGTCCTTGATGCCCCGCTCGTTATAGCGGAAATTGCCTCCGCACCGGTCGCCCAGCGCGTACAGGGGGCAGTAGCAGAACAGGCAGTTGAACTTTTCGGGATCCGCCCCCTCGTGGCAGGGGTAAAACTCGCATTCCCGATTGCTGAAAAAGGCGTAATGCTTGCCCTCCCAGTAGGGCTTTTCCTGCGAAACGGTCTTTTTTTCTTCTTCCATAGGTCTTTCCTCCTTCTTTTTCCGCTTTCAGTATAGCATTCCCTGAAAAAAAAGTAAAGAGACTTGCAAAGGCGGAAAAATATGATATGATAAGCTTATAATTGGTGAAATATGCGATTACGGATAAGGAGCGAAAAACCATGAGCCAAGAAATCAACGATCAGAACTGCACCCACAGCTGCGATACCTGCGGCGTGGACTGCCCCTCCCGCACTGCCCCTCAGGATCTTCACGTCAAGCTGAAGGAGGGCTGCCGCGTGGGCAAGGTGTACGCCGTCGTGTCCGGCAAGGGCGGCGTGGGAAAATCCATGGTCACCTCCCTGCTGGCTGCCCAGACCCGTCTTCGGGGCTATAACACCGCCATCCTGGACGGCGATATCACCGGTCCCTCCATCCCGCAGGCCTTCGGCGTGCACGACAAGGCTCTGGGCGACGGCGAGGGAATCTTTCCCCGGGTCACCCTGTCGGGCATCCAGATGATGTCCATCAACCTGCTTCTGGAGCACGAGACCGACCCCGTGGTGTGGCGCGGCCCCGTCATCGGCGGCGCCATCAAGCAATTCTGGACCGACGTGTATTGGGACGACGTGGACTATATGTTTGTGGATATGCCTCCCGGAACGGGCGACGTGCCCCTGACGGTCTTTCAGTCGCTGCCGGTGGACGGCATCATCGTGGTCACCACCCCGCAGGAGCTGGTGGGCATGATCGTAGAAAAGGCGGTCAACATGGCCAAGCTGATGCACATTCCCGTGGTGGGTCTGGTGGAGAACATGTCTTTCTTTAAATGTCCCGACTGCGGCAAGGAGCATTCCATCTTCGGCGAGAGCCGTCTGAACGACGTGGCCGCCAAATACAATATCCCCCTGGTCGCCCGGCTGCCCATCGATCCCTCCCTCACCAGGATGATGGACGAGGGCAAGATCGAGATGGCCCACGCGCCCTGGCTGGACGACCTGCTCAACGGTCTGACCAATGGCTGAGCAAAAGCGGTCGGGCGGGGTCGATCTGATCCACAGCAGCATCCGCAGCAATCTGCTGCGGTTTGCCTTCCCCCTGTTTTTGGGACAGCTTTTCCAGCAGCTTTACAACATGGTGGACGCGCTGGTGGTGGGCAACTATGTGGGTCAGGACGCACTGGCCGCCGTCACCTCCACCGGCTCGCTGATCTTTTTGCTGGTGGGTTTTTTCGGCGGCGTCTTCGGCGGTGTCAGCGTGGTCATCGCCCGCTGCTTCGGCGCGGGGGATGAGGATCGCCTCCGGCGCGCCGTGGGCACAGCCATGGCCACCGCACTCATCTCGGGGGCCTTTCTCACCGCCTTCGGCGTGGCCTTTACCCCCCTGCTGCTCCGGCTGATGGACACGCCGGAGAGCGTTCTGCACGACGGCGTCGCCTATCTGCGTATCTATTTCGGCGGCATTCTCACCGTCATCCTCTACAACAGCGCCAACGGCATCTTTCAGGCGGTGGGCGACAGCAAGCGCCCGCTGTATTATCTGATCTGCTCGTCGCTGGCCAATGTGGCGCTGGATATCGTCTTTGTGGGCGTGTTCCGCATGGGCGTTTCGGGGGCGGCGCTGGCCACCGTGCTGGCGCAGGGGCTGAGCTGCGTGCTGGCCTACTGGCGTCTCAGCCGTCTGCAAACGGCCTACCGGGTGACGGTGAAGGGCATTTGCCTCGATCGGGTCCATCTTCGGGAGATGATCCGCATCGGCCTGCCCTCCGGCGTGCAAAACTCGGTGATCGCCTTTGCCAACGTCATCGTCCAGTCCAGCGTCAATTCCTTCGGCGCGGCGGCCATGGCGGGCAACGGCGCCTATATCAAGCTGGAGGGCTTTGCCTTCATCCCCATCAACGCCTTTTGCAGCGC
>CADBTM010000089.1 GCA_902797555.1 Oscillospiraceae bacterium | reverse complement strand
TCGCCGAGGCCTCCGGCTATGCCCAGACCCAGAACGAGGAGATCCTCGAAGCCCGCGCCCTCTTCCGGAAAAAGCTGGCGGAGTATAAGGAGGCCATCAAGGCGGACGCCGAAATCGTCCGTCAGGCGGGCGGCCTGTGCATCATCGGCACCGAGCGCCACGAGAGCCGCCGCATCGACAATCAGCTCCGCGGCCGCGCCGGACGTCAGGGCGACCCGGGCGAGAGCACCTTCTACCTGTCGCTGGAGGACGATCTGATGCACCGCTTTGGCGGCGACCGGGTGCAGACCCTGGTCAACACCCTCAAGGTGCCCGAGGACGAGCCCATCAACGCCCGCCTGCTGTCCAACGCCATCGAAAACGCCCAGAAGCGGGTGGAGGGCATCCACTATCAGTCGAGAAAATCCGTGCTGGAATATGACGACGTGATGAACCATCAGCGCGAGATCATCTACAAGCAGCGCATGCAGGTGCTGGAGGGCATGGACGTGCAGGAGCAGCTTAGGGGCATGGTGCGGTTCGAGATCGAAAAAGAGGTCATCACCGCCGCCAACGGCCACGAAAAGCTGGAAAAGCTGGCCGCGTCCCAGCTGGCCAGCCACTATACCGGCGTGATCATCGTCCCCGAGGAGACCACCTCCCTCGCCGTCCGCTTGGAGGGCATGACCGTGCAGGAGGCCACCGATTGGCTGCAGGCCCGGGCAAAGAAGGTGTATGACGCCAAGGAGGAATCCATCGGCGCACCCCTCATGCGGGAGCTGGAGCGTGTGGTGCTGCTGCGCACGGTGGATCAGAAGTGGATGGATCACATCGACGCCATGAGCGAAATGCGCAAGGGCATCGGCCTCAATGCCTACGCCCAGATCAATCCGCTGGACGAATATAAAAAGCAGGGCTTTGATATGTTCGAGGCCATGATCGACGACGTGAAGATGACCGCCGGACGGCTGATCTTCCTCGCCCGGGTGAACATGCAGCGGGAAAAGGTGGCCAAGGAAACCGGCACCTCCGGCGACGGTACCGTCCAGCGCAAGCCCGTGGTCAAAAAGGTCAAGGTCGGCCGCAACGATCCCTGCCCCTGCGGCTCCGGCAAGAAGTATAAGCACTGCTGCGGGAGATAAAGGCGGCGCCTCTGCTTGCCTTTTCCTTGAGGACAATTGCAAAAGAAAAGAAGCGTGAGCATCGCTCACGCTTCTTCTTTTTCTTTTTCAGGAAATCAGCCCATCAGGCCCATGGCCATCTTGCAGACCTCGGCGCGGGAGGCGCCGGAGCGGGGATTGAAGTTGCCGTCGGTGCCGTTGACGATGCCGGCCTTCTGGAGGAGATATACGGCCTCGGCGGCGTAGGCGGCGATCTGGTCATTGTCGGCAAAGGCGGGAGCCTCCGCGTCGGCGGGCAGCTCCTTGTGGAGCACATTGGTGTTCAGACGCACCAGCATGGTGGCCAGATCCTGACGGGTGACCGTCTGGGTGGGCATAAAGCTGCCGGCGCTGCCGTTGACGATGCCGTTCTCGGCGCACCATGTGACAGCCTTGGCAGCCCAGTTGTCCGCAGCCACATCGTTGAAGACAGCCTTGGCCTCCACCTCGGGAGAACCGGCCATGCGGTACAGGATGGCGGCCACCTCGGCGCGGGTGATCAGAGCGGCGGGACGGAAGGTTCCGTCGGTAAAGCCGTTCACCAGACCGGCGGCAGCGGCGGCGTTGACCGGCTCGGTATACCACTTGCCCTCCTCCACATCGGAGAAGGCGGGAGCCGTGACGGCGGTCAGATCGATGGCGAAGTCGGGCGCCAGACGCACCACCAGGGGCTTGCCGTTTTCGGCAAACTTTTCGATCTGGACAGAGATGCTCTCCTTGGCGCTGTCCTCAGCGGAGAGAACGGCGTTGCCGTTTTCATCGGTGACATATTCCGCGCCGTCCACAAACACCTTGACGTCGGCGGCGGGCACGCTCACATAGCTCACAGACCAATCCTCGGCATACACGGCCGTCTGGGCGGAGGCGTTGAGGGTCACTTCACCGGTGCGGGCGCGGGTGGCGGTCACAGTGGGCAGCAGCGTTGCGGGATCGCCGTAGGGATCGGCATAGCACACCAGCACGCTGTCGCCGGCGGCGGGAACATAGGTGTCAATGCCCACGGCCACGTCCACGCCGTTCACATAATACAGCCAGCCGTCCCAGCCGCCGAACTGGGCGGAGACGTCCTCGCCCACGGCGTTGAGGAACTCACCGTAGTCCGAGCCCTGCACATCGTAGGAAATGCCCTGTGCGTCCAGCACGCGGCACAGCGCCTTGAGGACGCTCTCGCCCTCCACCAGCTCCACGGTGCCGTAATAGAGATTGCTCTTCACGCCCTCTACCCGCAGGGTAAAGGCGGGTGCGGCCGCGGTCGTGACGACGGCATCTTCCTCGGCGAATACCGCCGCGCTCATGGCGCCCAGCATGGCCACAGCCAACAGCACCGCAAGGATCTTTTTGAGTTTCATACAAACTCCTCCTGTTCTTATTTTGGGGAAAAAGAAACCTCCACGCAGGAACGCGGAGGCGCAAGGCGCGCGCTCTCCCCTGCCAAAGACGCACGTCCTGTTCCCTGCGGCCGGTCTCCTGACTTGGACATCACCGATAGCGCGCCTTCCGGTTTCCCGTGGCATGATGCGCGTCTCTTCGCCGTTACAGTAGTGGCTGCTGTGGGGGAATTGCACCCCGCTTCCCTGCAGACGGAGCCCCGTCTGCGCCGCATGGGATCGGATTTTTGCTGATTTCATTATAGATTTCCCCATTCTTCTTGTCAAGCGGGAAAGAGAAAATCGTTTTTTGCCGAAATTTCTGAATCCTTTCTGAATTTTTGAAAAATTCCGCAAAATTTTCTGATTTTGTGATATAGTAAAGATGAAGATTTATCGCACGGTTTTCGCCGTTTTGAAAGAGATGAGGAGGATACATTATGGCAAGAGGAAAATATGTCCGCCACAGAAAAATCGGACGCACCATCGCCATGGCAGCCCTTGCGCTGGTGGCTGTGGTCGCGGTGGTCTTTGCGGGGATCGCCCTTGGCCGGACGCTGAAAAACTCCGCCAAGCTGAAAAAGACCGACGATCCTGCCCCCACCATGCAGGACGGCGTCCAGCCCTCCCAGGGACAGACCGGCACCGACCCGGCACCTGTCCAGCCCGATCCCGCCCTGCCCGACAACAGCATGCAGCTGCGGCAGGAGCTTTTGGAGCAGGCCGAGACGCTGCGCAAGGGCTATTTCTATGACGAAGCCATCGCTCTGCTGGAAAACGGCGGCGACCTGAAAAACGAGCAGACCGACGCCCTTCTGCAGCAGGTAAAGCAGGAAAAGAATGCTCTGGTCAAATATGAGGACAGCCAGCTCTATCACATCTTTTTCCACAGTCTGATCGTCGATCCCTCGCTGGCCTTTGACGGCGACTATAAGGCGGCGGGCTACGACCAGTATATGACCACTGTGGACGAGTTCAAGGCCATGCTCCCCCTGCTGCAGGAGGAGGGCTATATCCTCTATGACATGACCCAGATGGCTGAGCTTGTGGACGGCAAGACCCGGATGAAGGAAATCTGGCTCCCCGAGGGCAAAAAGCCGCTGGTGGTCTCTATCGACGACGTGAACTATTATGACTATATGACCGGCGACGGCTTTGCCACCCGGCTGGATGTGGACGACGAGGGCAACGTGGTCACCATCGTCAACGACGAGGTCACCTACGACGGCGACGTGATGCCCATTCTGGACGCCTATGTAAAGGAGCACCCCGAGTTTTCCTGGCGGGGTGCCAAGGGCATCGTGGCCATCACCGGCTATGCGGGCGCCTTTGGCTATCGCATCACCGACCTGCCCGACTATGACGAGGCCACCCAGCAGTGGATGCTCCGCAAGACCGAGGAGGTGGCCAAGGCGCTGCGCGCCACCGGCTGGCAGATCGCCTGCCACAGCTACACCCACAACCAGTATTGGAACAAAAAGACCATCACCGCCGAGCAGGAGCAGTACGACATCGGCCGCTGGCTGGGCGAGATCGCACCCTATGTGGGCGACACCAACATCTTTATCTCCCCCTTCGGCGTCTCCTTTGACAAGGACGATTCCCGCTTCCGCTATCTGGTGGATCACGGCTTCTGGATGTACTGCCCGGTGGATTCCAAAATGCCCTCCTACTGCAAGGACGACTTCTTCATTCAGGGACGCATCAATCTGGACGGTCTGACCATGAAGCACTATCCCGAGCGCGTGACCCGCTTCTTCTTCGATCCCGCTCAGGTGCTCGACCCCACCCGTCCGAAATAATCAGAAAAAGCGATGCAAAACAGCCTCATCCCGTGGGATGAGGCTGTTTTTTCTTTTCTTATTTCAGCTGGGGCAGCATGGCGGCCACCAGCGCCTGCAGGCGCTCCCGGTCGTCCACGTCCTCCACCAAAAGCATTTCCTTTGCCCCGGGATAGGGCGCTTCAGCGGGCGCCGACGGCAAAAGCGCGCGGGCGGCGGGGACGGGCTTGACCAGCAGGCGGTCGTCATAAATACCGCCAAAGATCTTTCCCTTGCAATAGAGGATATATTCTCCCATCATCTTCCGGTGGGTGATCCCCTCCGTTCCGGACAGCTGATCCAGCACAAACTCCAGATATTCCTTGCCGGATGCCATAGGGCAGCCCTCCTTTGGATAAAACGCTCCCCCGGAGCTTTTCCGGGGGAGTGTGGTTTTCTTTATCGGCCGAGGATCTCGCGGCAGTGGGCGACGGCCTCATAGAGGCAGGTATCCTGCAGGGCAAAGCCCTGTCCCATATAGTCCAGCAGCAGATTGATGGCGGCCAGCATGGGGAGGGATGCGCCGTCGGGGATCTCGGCGGCGGTCAGACCCAGATCGTCCCGCAGGCGGCTGAGGGCATCCAGCGTGGCGTCGCCCACCTGATAAGGCTTGTCCGGCATGGCGGGCAGATAGCCCAGCGCCACCAGCGCCCGGTTGAGGGCCGTGCCGTTGTCCGAACAGCTGTAGGGCGCCAGCGCCACATCCGTGGGGATCTCGATGACGTATTGGGTGGGCAAAAGCACATCGTGCGCCACAATATCGGGCTCGAGGCCGATCTCCTCATAGTCGCCCCGCTTGATGCTCATCAGCTTGATGACGGTGAGCACAATGGCGGAATCGTCCTCCAGAACGATGTGATACTGTCCTCTGGCCTTGCCGTAGGTGGGCTCGCCGATGGCGACGGCCACGCCGGCGTCGGTGAGGCTGGCGGTGACGATCTCAGAGGCGGAGGCCGAGTTTTCATTGACAAGGATATAGACGGCTTTCAGCTTTTTGCCGCCTCCGTCGCTGGTGAGATAGGTATACTCCAGCGTGTCGGTGAGCGGATTGCGGACGGCGGTGCGGAAATAGCTCTGCTTGCCGGGAAGCAGGTCGGAGATGATCTTGCAGGCCAGATCCATATCGCCGCCGGGGTTGTCCCGCAGGTCCAGGATGAGGCAATCCCGGGCATTGAGCTTTTTCAGATCCCGCTGGAACATGGCATAGCTTCCGTCGTCGGAGGTAAAGGCGCTCAGCTTCATGTAAAAGATGTTTTCCTCCACCTCGGTGCCGAAATAGCTGACGGTGGTCAGCGTTTTGCGCTGCGCGGAAACAGTGAAGGTCTCCTCCCCGCGCAAAACGGTGAGCTGGGCGACCGAGTCTTCCTCGCCGGTCATGACCTGAGACGCGGCGGCGACGGTCAGTCCGGCCAGCGGGATGCCGTTCACATGGGTGATGACGTCGTTCCAGCGGATGCCGGCCTCGGCAGCGCCTCCCTCGGGATGGAGCGCCGCCACGCGGACGCCCTCCGCGTCGGGCTGGATGGTGATGCCAAAGCCCACATAATCGCCGGTGGAATAAAAGGCGTCGCCGTATACGCCGGCGGGGATATACATGGTGTGGGAATCATAGGCGGACAGCATCCGGGTCATCAGGGTGTCGTACAGCTGGGGGTCGTCGGTCAGACGCTGCAAAAGCTCCTCATCGGTGAGCTCCTCCCCCAGAGCGCGTCCCAGAGGATCGTCCAGACGGCTGCTGTCCAGACAGTACTGCCGGATCAGCTCGTCGGTCTCGTACAGGATCTCCAGCTGCTCCTCCGGCGAATAGGCCGCCATCGCCGGCACGGCAAGCGCCAACAGACAGCACAGTGTCAGGATCAGGGCAAAAATACGTTTTTTCATAGATTGCTCCTTTCAAATATGGGGCAAGAAAACCGTTTCCCCGGGCTTTTACATGTGGTCGGGCGCGGATACGCCAAAGGCGGACAGCGCGTTTTCGATGACGGCGGCGGTGCAGTTGCACAAAAGGATGCGCGCCTCCCGCAGGGCGGGCTCGGCTTCCTTGATGCGGCACTCGGTATAGAACTTGTGGAAGGCGGTGGCCACCTGCGTGCTGTAGCGGTTGAGGCGGGAGGGATCCCGCTGGACGGCGGCGAGACGGATCTCCTCGGGCAGACGGGACAGCTCGCGGATGAGCTCCAGCTCGGTCGGCTCGCACAGCAGCGCGGGATCAGCCTGGGTGCTGTCGGTGGAGATGCCGTTTTGCTCCAGCGCCTTGAGGATGCTCTTGATGCGGGCGTGGGCATACTGGACGTAATACACCGGGTTTTCGCTGTCCTGACGGACGGCCAGACCCAGGTCAAACTCGATGGGAGAGGCGGCCGAGCGGCTGTTGAAGAAGAAGCGGGCGGCGTCCACGCTGACCTCGTCCAGCAGGTCGTGGAGGGCGATGGCGTT
>CADBTM010000088.1 GCA_902797555.1 Oscillospiraceae bacterium | reverse complement strand
TTGAGCATCACGTCGTTGTTCAGCCGATCGTCCTGCACCACCGTCAGACGGAGACCGTCATCGCTCACTTCGTTGTCCAGATGGGCATAGCCAGAAAGCCACGCCTCCATCTCGGCGCTGCCCGAGGGGAAGATATACAGCTCGCCCACCTGCTGGGTCACGGTGATATGGGTGATGTCCCCCAGACGTTCGAGAGAATAGGCGGGCTCCTCGTAGGGCGCCGCAGGCGAGGAATCTGCAAAGTAAGGCTCAGGATCGGACGAGTTCCAGACACCGGTGCGCGTGATGCCCCGCAGCAGGCCAAAGGGCACCATCACCGCGGCGACCATCACCACGAGGATGCAGATCACGATGAGAAAGATCCATCCGGCGCTCAGCCCCTTTTTCGCCTTCTTCTGCCGGGGCGCATCCCACGTGCCAAAGCTCTCGTTTTGGGCGGAGGCGGAAACTCCGGGCTCCTCCCGATATTGCTCGGGCAGGGTGAGGCGGATCTCCCGCAAAAGGGCCTCCGGCTCGCCCAGGGCATGCACGGCTTCCTCTTCGGTCATGCCGTCCTCCATCCGCTCGTCGATGGAATTGGCGTAAAACCCGCAGATCCGATCCAGCTCGTCCCGAGGCACGTCGGACAGACGGTTGCGCAGCCATAAAACAAAATCATGCTTTTTCATGCTCATTCCCCCTGAATATAATCATACGCGGCCTTGACCTCGCTCCATTCCCGCAAAAAGCCGTCGATGCGGCTTTGCCCGTCGCCGGTCAGATGATAGTATTTTCGCAGTCTCCCGCTGTGCTCCACCGAATATTCCGTCACGCAGCCCGCAGCCTCCATGCGCCGCAGGATGGGATAGAGTGTAGATTCGGACAGCGTCATACAGGAGGAGAGATCCTTGATGATCTGGTATCCGTAGGAATCCTGCTTTTGCAGCGCCTTGAGCACACAGATTTCCAGCAGTCCGCGCTTGAGCTGGATATCCATCTGCATCACCTCCGTTCAACAATACTATACAACACATAGTATTGTGTGTCAAGGGGTATTTGCAGGTTTTTTCGATCGAAAAACAAAAGCCGCCCGCAGGCGGCTTTTTTCGCAGAGAGGATCATTTGTCCTCCGGCTCGAGGGTGAGAGAGATGGGCGACGCTTCGCCCACAGCGGCCTGTGCCTCCTGTTCGGCGGCCTCCCGCGCCATGTCCAGACGCGCCTCGGCTGCGGCAGCTTCGGTGGCGGCCACGGCGGCGGACTGCGCATTGCGAACAGCCTCCTCCACAGCGGCCTGCTTGTCGGCCTCGGCAGCCTTGGCGGCCTTGTCCAGCTTGCGTTGGGTAGAGCGGTTTTTCGCCCCGTTAAAGAGCACCAGCGCAAAGCATACGATCACCAGTCCCAGACCCAGCAGGCACCAGGGGCGAGGCACGTAAAAGTCGCGAATGGTAAAGACGTTCAGATAGATCCCGAGAAAATAGAGGGCCACGCCCAGCACGGCGGAGATGATGCAAAAGACCAGCCGCACGGTGGCCGTCACGGGGTGCTTCTTTTTGGTCATAAAATAGCGGATCAGCAGCAGGATCGCCAGCAAAAACAGTGCGGGGGATTGGGCGCAGACGATTTTGCTCAGCAGAGAATTGGCAGTCATAACGGTCATCCTTTCCAGCAGAAAATCTGCTATTTCTCAGTTTAGCGGAAAAACGGCTTTTTGGCAAGACCTTTCCCGAAAATCCGGGGGAAGAATCGAAATATTTTCGCCCATCCTCTTGACATTTTGTCAAAAATCTGGTATGATCTTTTCAGATGTAAAGGAAAACTACTTTACAGAAAGGGGAGAGTCCAATATGAAAAGCGATACCTTCTATATGTCCATGCTGTTTGACTATTACGGAGACCTGCTCACCGACAAGCAGAAAGAGCTTTTTGACCTCTATTACAACGAAGATCTCTCCCTTGCGGAGATCGCGGAGCATGCCGGCATCTCCCGACAGGGCGTCCGCGACGCCATCGTCCGCAGCGAGACCGTCCTGCGGGAAACCGAAGACCGTCTGGGTCTGGTGAAAAAGTACGGCAGCTATGAAACCAAGCTGGAGCAGATCCGTCAAGCCGCCGCCTATATCGCTCAGGTCAACGCCGGGCTGCGCAATTTTGAGATCGCCAAAAACGTGGATCTGATCCTCAAGCTGACCGAAGACATGCAGTAACCTCTCGGGAAAGGAGCGCTTATGGCCTTTGAAGGGCTCAGCGAAAAACTGAATACTGTTTTCAAAAAGCTCCGTTCCAAAGGACGTCTGAGCGAAAACGACGTCAAGGAGGCCATGCGGGAGGTGCGTCTCGCCCTGCTGGAGGCAGACGTCAACTTTAAGGTCGTCAAGGACTTTGTCAAGACCGTCACCGAAAAAGCGGTGGGCTCCGATATCCTGGAGAGCCTGACCCCTGCGCAGCAGGTGGTCAAAATCGTCAATGACGAGCTGTGCAACCTGATGGGCGGCAGCCAAAGCCGCGTGCGCATGGCCAACCGTCCGCCCACAGTTATCATGTTCGTCGGTCTGCAGGGCGCCGGTAAAACCACCAACATCGCCAAGCTGGCGGGCTACTTTAAAAAGAAGGAAGGCCGCAGACCGCTGCTGGTGGCCTGCGACGTCTACCGCCCCGCCGCCATTCAACAGCTCAAGGTGGTGGGCGGACAGCTGGATATCCCCGTCTTTGAAGAGGGACAGGGCGATCCGGTGACCATCGCCCAGCACGCCTTCAACCACGCGCGGGATCACGGCAACGACCTGCTGATGATCGATACCGCCGGCCGTCTGCACATCGACGAGGTGCTGATGGACGAGCTGAAAAACCTGAAGGCCAACCTCCACCCCCACGAGATCATGCTGGTGGTGGACGGCATGACCGGTCAGGACGCCGTCAACGCCGCCACCGCCTTCAACGATGCGCTGGGGATCGACTCGATCCTGATGACCAAGCTGGACGGCGACGCCCGCGGCGGCGCTGCGCTGTCCATCCGCGCCGTCACCGGCAAGCCCATCAAGTTCGTCGGTATGGGCGAAAAGCTGGACGCCATCGAGCCCTTCTATCCCGACCGGATGGCCTCCCGCATTCTGGGCATGGGCGACGTGCTCACTCTGGTAGAAACGGCGCAGGAGGCCTTTGACGAAAAGGAAGCCGCCAAGCTGGAGCAGAAGATGCGCGAGGGCAAGATGACCCTCACCGATTTTCTCGATCAGCTCAAGCAGCTCAAGAACATGGGCAACATGAAGGATCTGATGGGGATGATCCCCGGGATGGACCGCAACGCCCTCAAAAACGCCAAGGTGGACGAAAAGGCGCTTGCCCACACCGAGGCCATCATCCAATCCATGACCCCAAAGGAGCGCAACAATCCGGAGATCATCAAATACAGCCGGAAAAAGCGCATTGCCGCAGGCTGCGGCCTCAAGGTGGAGGACGTCAACCGTCTGCTCAAGCAATTTGACATGATGCAGCAGATGATGAAGCGTTTTTCCGGCCCGGGCGCCGTCAAAAAGATGAAGCGCAGCGGCTTTAAGTTCCCTTACTAACCCAAGCAAACAAATAGATCAAATTGAAAATAATACGGAGGTGAAAAGTATGGTTAAAATCAGACTGAGAAGAATGGGCGCCAAGAAGGCTCCTTTCTATCGCATCGTGGTGGCGGATTCCCGCTATCCCCGTGACGGCCGTTTCATCGAGGAACTGGGCACCTACAATCCCCTGAAGGAGCCCGCCGAGATCACCGTCAACGCCGAGAGCGCTCAGAAGTGGATCAAGGACGGCGCACAGCCCACCGATACCGTCCGCATCCTGCTGAAGAAGGCCGGTGTCCTGTAAGCTATGGATACCACCGGCGTCAAGGAGATGCTGACCTATGTTGTCGGAAATCTGGTCGAGCATCCGGAGGAGATCCGGATCGAAGTGCTGGAAAACGGCAGCTCCGTCACGCTCCAGCTTCGCGTGGCCGCGGATGATATGGGGCGCGTGATCGGCCGCAACGGCCGCATCGCCAAAGAGATCCGCACCCTGATCAAAGCCATGGGTCAGCGCGAGGACAAGCGTGTCATGGTTGACATCATGGACTAACAAGCATAAAAAAGCCTTGCCGAACGGCAAGGCTTTTTTATG
>CADBTM010000087.1 GCA_902797555.1 Oscillospiraceae bacterium | reverse complement strand
GATGCCGCCGTACTTCTTGGCGGCGGACAGACCGAAGGCGTGGTCATCCTCGTTGATGGTGCCGCCAACGGCGCACAGGGAGTTGTGGCAGTTGGTCATGGCATAGGGAATGGGGAATTCCTTCAGTCCGGACGCCTTGGCGGTCTGGATGATGCCGACGAAGGTGATGTCGTGAGAGATCAGAGCGTCAAACTTGATCTTCATCTTCTTGGGGTCGGTGCCCACATCGTGGGCGCGAAGGATGGAATAAGCGATGGTCTTCTCACGCGCCTCGTCGGGAGTGAGAACGTTTTTGGCCTCGTCCGCGTAAACGATCTTGCCGTCTACCAGATAAGCGCCCTTTTTGATGACCTCAACCATGGGTGTTGTCCTTCTTTCTTATGTATTTTGTTTGCAAAAGTATTTCGTTTATGATGCGGTCAGCGAAAGCAAAAACAGCATGACCGCCAGCAGATCGGCGCTTCCGCCGGGACTGAGATTGCGGGAAATGCACCGTTCGTCCAGCGCCCGCAAGCCGTCGGGAGAAACATCCGCAAGCAGGTCTTTTGCCTCCCGCTGCAGCCATTCCAGCCCTTTCCTGCCGCCTCGATGGAGCACGGTGGTGTCGTCCACCTCGGCCATGAGCGCCAGCAGGGCACACAGCGCCGCCTCCTCGTGGGAGCGGGTCTGACGCGCGTTCCGATAGGCGGGCAGCGCCACCTCCAGCACACTGGGAAAGCCGTCCTCGGCCTCTCCTCTCACGCCCCGTCCGCCATAGGCGGCGCAGGCAAGCAGCCCGTGGGTATCCCGTCCGGTCAGCTCCCGGGAGATGCCGCTTGCCGTCTCGGCGGCAGCGCGGCACACACTTTGCGCCGCGAGCCCCTGCCCCCGGGCGAGCAGTCTTCCCGCCGAGGCGCACAGGAGTCCCATGGAGAACAGCGCCCCCTTGTGGGTGTTGACCCCTCCGGTGGCGGCGTACATGGCGCGCTCCCCTTCCAGCCCGATGGGGCGAAGATGGGAGAGGGTCTCCCCTGCGGGCAAAGCCGCAAGTTCCATTCCGATCTGCGCCAGCCGCGCAAAGCAGGGCTCGAGGGCGGCAGCCGAGCGGAGAAAGGTCTCGCAGTCCATATCCCGGTGAGCGCCGCTGTTTGCCCGATCCACCAGACCGGGCTTTGGGGTGAGGAGCACCTCCTCCTCCAGCGCACGCCGCGCCAGACGGGCGACCTCCGCGGCGGTCACTGGTTTTCCTGCCAGCCGGCCAGGATCCGGTCGATGGCCTCCAGGATCTCTTCCGCCGGGTGGGCGCGGCTGCGGGTACAGGCGGCGGCCATGTTGCCGCACACCAGACACTTCCGGGGATTCTGCCCCAAGTGGGAGCGGCTGACCTGAACGCCGGGCGCGGAGAGCACGTCGATGTCCATCAGCCGTCCCAGCGGGTGGCCGTCCTCGATGGCGACCATCTTTTCCTTGAGGGTCTGGGCATCCATGTCCACCGCGAAATAGCCCTCCGGGCCGGTGTTTTTGTCCAGCAGCTTGTAGTAAACGATCTGCCCCGCCAGCGCCTCCCGGATGGCGTGCACGCCGGCGTCAAACACGGCGCGGGAGCGCCAGCTGCGCTTGACCTTGCCGGGCATGTTCACCGTAAAGGAGACCAGCGGCTGATGATATCCGTTGAGAAGGATGGTCTGGAAGGCAGCGCGGTCGTCCCGGCTCTGCAAAAGCTCCTCCAAGGTGATCTCTACTGTCTCTTCCATTCCAACCTTCCTGTTCTGCTGCAAAATCAATGATTACGCCTTCACGTTGTAGATAACGTCCAGCGCCTTGCCCTTGGGATCGGTGACCACGGCCACGACCTTGTCGCCAAACTCCAGCGCGTCGGGCTTGCCCACAACGGCATAAGCCTCGTCACGCAGCTGCTGGATGGTCTTGACGTTGAGGCCGGCGGCGCGCAGGCGCTCCTCCACCTCGGGGCGATTGGGGTTGACGGCGATGCCCACGTCGGTCACCAGCACGTCGCACACCGAGCCCTCGGTGATCAGGCAGCCCACATGATCCACCACGCAGGGGATGCGGCCGCGGATCAGCGGAGAAACGATGACGGTGAGGGCAGCGCAGGCAGCGGTGTCGGGATGGCCGCCGATGGCGCCGCGGATGATGCCGTCCGAGCCGGTGAGCACGTTGACGTTGAACTGGGTGTCGATCTCCAGAGCGGACAGGATGACCACGTCCAGCTGATGGATGGCAGAGCCCTCGTTGAAGGGGCTGGCATACTGGTTGCCGTCGATCTCCACATGGTTCGCGTTGTCGCGGATCGAGCGGGCGGCTTCGCCGTCAAAGCCCTGCACGTCCAGAACCTTCTTGACCAGGCCCTGCTCGTGAAGCTTGACGATCTGGGAGGTGATTCCGCCCAGAGCAAAGTCGGCGGTGATGCCCTTCTCGCCCATTTCACCCTCGATAAAGCGGGTGACGGCCAGCGCCGCGCCGCCGGAACCGGTCTGGATGGAGAAGCCATCCTTGAAATAGCCGGAGGCCATGATGGCCTTTGCGGCGGTCTCGGCGATCATCAGGTCGCGGGGGTTCTTGGTGTAACGGGTGGCGCCGGAGGAGATCTTGGAGCTGTCGCCGATGGCGTCCACCTTCACCACGTAATCCACGTCGGTGGCGGGGATGGAGGCGGGCAGGTTGGGATAGGCGGCCAGACGCTCGGTGAGCAGAACCACCTTGTCGGCATAGCGGGCGTCCACGCGGGCATAGCCCAGCGAGCCGCACATGCTCTCGCCCTCGGCGTTGGTGCCGGAGGCGTTGCCCAGCGCGTCGCAGGAGGCCACGCCCAGGAAGGCGATGTCAATATGGAGCGAGCCGTTGGCGATGGCGGCGGCACGTCCGCCGTGGCTGCGGAAGATGACGGGCTTTTTCAGCTCGACCTCGCACTTGGAGATGGCGTCGGCCAGCTTGCCGCGGCAGCCGGAGGACTGCAGCGCGGTCACGGTGCCGTCCTTGATGTACTGCACCAGAGGACCGTGGGCGTTGCTCAGAGAGGAGGACGCCACGGTGATGTCCTTATAGCCCATCTTGGAGATGGTGGCGACCACATTGTTCAGCACATAGTCGCCGTCGCGGAAATGATGATGGAAGGAGATGGTCATGCCGTCCTTCAGTCCGGCGGCGCGGATGGCGTCCTCCAGAGAGGGCATCAGCTTGCCGTTGTGCTCCAGACGCTCGTGCAGGGTGGCGGTATCCTTCTTTTCAGCGGTTTCATGCAGCTCCAGTCCCAAAGACTTCATCAGTTCGGGAGAGAGCTCGTGTCCGATTGCATTTTTCACAGCGACTCGACCTCCTCTTTGGTAATGATGCCGG
>CADBTM010000086.1 GCA_902797555.1 Oscillospiraceae bacterium | reverse complement strand
TCCCAAGGCGACAGCAGGTAAGACCTGTTCGCATATAACTATCACCGCAACGCGGAAAAGAGAGGTAACGACCATGTACGAAGACAAGACTTTAGTGTGCAAAGAGTGCGGCAAAGAGTTCGTGTTCACCGCCGGTGAGCAGGAGTTCTACGCAGAGCGCGGCTTCCAGAACGAGCCCCAGCGCTGCAAGGCCTGCCGTGACGCCAGAAAACAGGCTGCCCGCGGACCCAGAGAGTATTTCACCGCTGTCTGCGCCGCCTGCGGCAAAGAGGCCAAGGTTCCCTTCGAGCCCAAGACCGATCGTCCGGTGTATTGCTCTGAGTGCTTCGCCAAGATGCGCGAGCAGCAGTAAGCGAATTGCATACAAAAAATGCCGCCCGTTTGGGCGGCTTTTTTCCTTGCGGCAAAGAACCTGCGGAAAACGAAGGAACCTCATCCGTCATTGCCTGACGGCAATGCCACCTTCCCCAGAGGGAAAGGTCAAGGGGCGAGGCGGCGTTTTTATGTCTGCGGTTCCATCGGCTCTACAAGGACGGTCTGATATTCAAAATAGTTGACCATTCCGGCGCGGGCGCCCTGAGGCTTTTTGACCCGGCGCACGGCGGTATAGTCCACGGCGACCCGGGTCTGGTTTGCGGCGGCCGAATGAAAGGCGGCAAGACGGGCGGCCTGAAGAAGGGCGGCGTCGGTGGGGGTGCGGCCTTCGGTGAACAGGATCACATGGCTGCCCGCCACCCCTCTGGCATGAAACCAGAGGTCGTTTTTTCCGGCGTGCCGGTGGGTGAGCTCGTCGTTTTCCCGATTGTTGCGGCCGCACAGAGCGGTAAAGCCGTCGGCAAGGGCATATTCCCGGGGGTGGAAGCGGACGGGCTTTGGCTTGCGGCGGCCTTTTTCGGCCTGACGCAGATAGCCGCCCTGCACCAGCTCCTCCCGGATCTCGCCGATCTCCTGGGCATCGGAGGCGGTGTCCAGGGTGAACAGCACGTTTTCCACATAGTCCAGCTCGGCCTGACCCAGCGTGATCTGATGGCGCAGCGCCTCCTCCGCCCGCTTGAGCCGGGCGTATTTGGCAAAAAGGCGCTGGGCATTTTCCTGAGGGGTGAGGGCGGGATCGAGCTCCACCGTGACGGTGGGAAGCGCGGGGTCGAAATAATCGGTGAGCTCGGCCTTGCTCTGACCGGGGCGGATGGCGTAGAGGTTGGCGGTGATCAGGTCGGCCCGGCGCTTGAGGGTCTCACGGGATTCGGCATCCAGAAGCTCCTGCTCCTGTCCCGCCAGCTTGCGGCGGAGGCGGTTGCGCAGAGTGGTCATGGATTTGCGCATGCTGCCGCTGACGGCACGCAAGTCCTCTTTTTTGGTCTGTTCCCGGTAAAAATCGTCCAGAAGGGCGGAAAAATCCGGATATTTTTGCTTGTCCGTGATATCGAGCTGGGTGGGCTCCAAGGCGCAGAAGTCCGCCTTTCCGTCGGCACGGCGGCACAGCCAGGGCTGGGGCGTCAGCGTCTGGAAGGCTTCCAGCCAGTGGGCGGTGCCCGCGTCGTCATGGCCGCGGAAGAGGGCCTCCCGCGCCATCAGCGGGGAAAGACCGCCGATCCTGTCGCACAGGCGGCGCTCGTCGGCGCCGCAGTCGGAGCAGATCCCGGCCAGTTGGGCGGGGGAAAGCTCCCACAGAAGGGGCTTGTCCTGACGGGGAGGAAGACGATAGAGCATGCCCGCCTGAACGGGACGGGGCGAGCTTTCGGGATCCACAGGGTGGAGACAGGCGACGACGGTGTTTTTGCCGTCCACCAGAATCAGATTGGTCATGCGCCCCATCATTTCGCAGATCAGCTGTTTTTCCGCAACGTCGCCCAGCTCGTCCATGGCGGTGAAGCGGATGGAGAGCAGACGCTCGTGCTGGGGCTGAGTGACGCTGACGATACGGCCGCCGCCCATCTGCTTGCGCAGCAGCATGCACAGCATGGGCGGGGTCTCGGGATTGTCAAATTTGTCTGCCGTCAGATGGACGCGGGCAGCGTTGCCCGAGCACAAAAGCAGGCGCACGTTGCCCTCCGGCGCCCGCAGGTGCAGGATGATCCGATCCCGCCGGGGCATGGTGATCCGGTCGATGCGTGCGCCCGCGAGGCGGGCGTCGAGTTCGCTCGCCAGTCCGGCGATCACAAAGCTGTCAAGAGCCATGGAGTTCCTCCAATCGTGTGAGAATGCGCTCCTCCTCCAGGGTGGAGTGCCCTGCGCGGCGCTTGCCCGAGGCGGCGCGGCGGTATTTGGCCTCCAGCGAGGAGAGATAAGCGGGGAAAAGGGGATCGGAGAGCAGATGACGGGTGAAGAGCCAATGGTTTTCTTCCCCTTCGGCGGGTGCGCCGCCCTGCGCCGACAGGACGGTATACAGCCGTCTGCCCTCCTGCGCCAGCCCTTCCCGGGTGACGGTATAGCCGTTTTCTCCCAGCCAGCGGCGGAGACGGTCGGCACAGGTCATGGGCTGAAGAACAAGACGGTGGGCGCCGTCGGCCGTCCACGGGGCGGCGGAGAGGATATCGGCGATGGTTTCGCCGCCCATGCCGCAGATCACCACCGTGTCGGCACTGTCGGACGAAAAGGCGGAAAGCCCGTCGCACAGGACGGTGTCGATCCTGTCTGCCATCCCTCGGGAGGCGATATGCTCCCGGGCGGCGCGGAGAGGCCCCTCTCGCAGATCGGAGGCGTAGGCGTGCTCCACCCCTGCCTGAACGAGTGCGAGACAGAGATAGGCGTGGTCGCAGCCAACGTCGATCACCCGGCGGGCGCCGGCGCAATAGTCCATGGCGAGGCGGAGGCGGCTGGTCAGCTCCATGTGCATCCCTCTTTCGTTACATACAAACAAACCAAGGGAACCTGTCCCTTGGTTTTGTTTTTTGGATCGGGCAACGATCAGGCCTTGGCCAGAAAATCGTTGATCTTGGCCACCAGCTGGTCGGCGTCGGTGCCGTGGACGGCGCAGGCGTCAGCGATCGACTCGCCGCGGGAGGCGGGGCAGCCCAGGCAGTGCATGCCGATCTCAAAGAAGAACTCGGCGGTTTCGATGTTGTGATCGAGCACATCGCCGATCAGGGTTTCTTTGGTAACAGTCATTTTGCGGTTCCTCCTTTGGATTTGTTTGGATTTATTATACAATGCTCCGGCGCGGTTTGCAAGTGTTATTTTAACCAATTTGGTAGAGAATACAGGCGGAATTGTTGGAGAGAAAAAATTGTAGCGGTTTATCCGAAAAAAAGCCGTACCGCCAGCGCCGAGGAGAGAAAGGCGGCAAGGTCGGCGCACAGGGCTGCTGGCAGGGCGTAGCGGGTGTTTTTCAGCCCGAGGGCGGCGGAATAGACGGCGATGGTGTAAAAGCTGGTTTCACTGCTGCCCAGCATGACGGCTGCCACCCGCCCGGCATAGCTGTCGGGACCGGAGGCGCGAATGATGTCCGAGCCCACCGAGAGGGCGCCGCTCCCCGAAAAGGGGCGGAGCAGCGCCAGAGGAAGACAGTCGGGAGGAAAACCGACGGCGCGCAGTACGGGAGCGAGAAAGGCGGCCAGCAGGTCGATGGCGCCCGAGGCGCGCAGCATGGTCACCGCCACCAGCATGATGAGCACGGCGGGAAAGATGCGCAGACAGACGCCCAGCCCATCCCGGATGCCGCAGATCATGGCGTCATAGAGATCGACGCCCCGGATGAGCCCATAGAGCAGGGTGAACACCACCAGCCCGGGGATGAGCAGATCGGTCATGGAGAAAGCCTCCGAAAGAGTTTTGCGGCGAAGATCCCCGTCGCCACCGAAATCGCGCTGGACAGCCAGACGGCGGGGAGGATGTCATACGGTGAGGACGCGCCGCAGGCGGCGCGGACAGCTGCCACCGTGGTGGGAAACAGCTGGAGGGAAGCCGTATTGAGCACAATGAGCAGGAATACGCCGTGGGGCGGCTCGCCGCGACCCTGCGCCAGCGTATGCAGACGGGCGGCGGCGCGCAGTCCGGCAGGAGTGGCGGCCGAGCCCAGACCCAGCAGGTTGGCGGCCATGTTCTGAGAGAGGGCGGAGGCGGCCTCGCTGTCCCGGCCGTCCCGTCCGAAAAGCAGCAGAATGAGCGGACGGAGGAGGGCGGCGATACGCTTGGACAGGCCGCTGCGATTCATCACCTCCATCAGTCCGCTCCAGAAGCACAGGGCTCCGGCGATGGAGAGGAGGAGCTCCACCGCCTGCTGCGCTCCGGACAGGGTGGCCTGAGAGACCTGGGAGATCCGTCCGGTGAGCAGACCGAACACCAGTGCCAGCGCCAGAAGGATGAGCAGCACGCGGGACATGAGCATAAGGAGACCTCCAAAAAACCAATTATAACCATTTATTTCCAATTATTCCCAAAGCATATCAAAATGGATAAAGAATAGATGAAAAAGCAATAAGATGCTGTGAAAAACGCAGATTGACGCAAACTTCAAAAAAAGGCATAATCAAAGTTGGGAGAGAACCGGATAATGGATGGAGGATGAAATATGAAATCGACCGGAATCGTAAGACACATTGACAATCTGGGACGGATCACTCTGCCCATTGAGCTGCGTAAGACCTTGGATATGCCTTGCGGAGATCCTCTGGAGATCTATACCGAGGGAAGCTCGATCGTGCTGCGCAAGCACGAAACTGCCTGTGTGTTTTGCGGAAGCACCAAGCGGATCATCAGCTATAAGGACAAATACGTCTGCGAGAGCTGCCGCAAGGAGCTGACTGAGTAAAGCGATACGACGCTGGAAAACAGGGAGAGAGCAATCTCTCCCTATTTTTTTATTTGTGCCATATGTATGCGGCGGGGGTGGCCCCCATGAAAAAGTTTTCAAAATTAGAGGTTTACATTTTTCGGCGGGAAAGGTACAATAGAAGCAGAATGGCCGAAAGGAGAAAACGGCGGTATGGCAAAGGAAAAGGATTATTCGGTGTTTCTGGTGGGGGCAAAGCCCGAAGAGAACAAGGGAAAACGGATCTTGAACTTTTTGCTGGGGAGCCAGCGGAAGGTGCATTATTACGATGCCCGTCACCGGGAGAACGGGGTCCGTCTTATGTGGATGGAGAGCATGCGGTGGAACGAGATGCGCTGCTATCCCTGCGTGCTGGAGAAGGAGGACGAGACCATCGTTTTCCAGTCGGGCAACCTGAAGGATTGCCGGGACAACAACCTGCGTCTGGTGAGGGAATGGGAAAGCGTGGTGGACAAGGATCGTCTGGAGCGGGAGTATGAAGTGGAAGCGCTGACCGCAAAGGACTTTGACGAGATCTTCCGCAAATACCGCAAGGAGGATCTGGAGCGCGCCATCGCGCAGGCCGAGCGGGAAAACGGCATCGTAAAGGACGAGCTGCCCCCGGCGGAGGACGAAGGCGAGAGCAAAGAGTAAAACGGAAATACAGAAAGGAGAACGCGCCATGAAGCAGGTGAAAACGCTGGTGGAGTTTTTTTCGGGAAACGCCATCGACAACGTTTTGGGCGCGTTTTCTTTTTTGCCGGAAAATGTGATCTTTCTCACCGACGGCAGCGTGCAGGAGGACGTCACCCAAGACACTCTGCGTGCCCTGAAGCAGCGGCTGCCGGGGGTGCATACCGATTTTTATGCGGCCAGGGACAGTGAGCTGAGCTCGCTGCGGGCGGCGCTGGAGGAGCTGTATCGGGATCATCCGGAATGCGTGTTTGACTTTACCGGAGGGAGCGAGCCCATGCTGCTGGCGGCATACGGATTTGCCTTTCAGCACGATGCGCCCATGCTGCACATCAACATGCAAAACCATTTTGCCATCAATATCAACCGATGCGAGGATCTGGTGGCTGCGTTTGCCTTTCCCCAGCTGCGGCTGGAGGACCACCTCAACATGAACGGCGCCTTTTTGGCGGGATACGGCTATGAAGAGCCGGAGGAGGGCTGGTCGGAGCGCATAAGGCGGTTTTGCGCACTGGTGATGGAGGATCAGCACCGGTGGAAGGCGCAGTGTCTGTTTTTGCAGATGGCAGCCGCCCGGGCGGGAAGCCTGCAGGTGGAAAGCGAGCGGGAGTTGTTTACCTCCGACGGCAACGCCGTGCCCGGAGACGGGGACTATCTGAAGCGGCTGGAGCAGATCGGCATGCTGGAACAGGTGGAAGCCGAGGGAGAGCGGGTGCGATTTGCCTTTCCCAACAGCACCATACGGCATTATCTGTGCGACAGCGGGATCTGGCTGGAGCTGTATACCTATCTGGTGCTGAAGGAGAGCGGACGGTTTTCCGACGTGCGCGTTTCGGTGCGGCTGGGCTGGGGCGACGGTCACGTGCAGGGCGGCACCGCCTACAACGAGATTGACGTCATCGCCTGCGCGGGGATCACCCCGCTGTTTGTTTCGTGCAAAAGCGGTCTGCCCACAGCGGGCAGCATGAACGAGATTCTGGTGTATGCCCGCAAGTTCGGCGGGCAGCGGGCAAAGGCGGCCATGGTCACCTCGGCGGAGGTGTCCACCGGGTTTGTGGGCTTGCGCAAGCGGGCGGCCGACCTTGGCACCGTCATCGTGGACGAATCGGACATCCGGGACGGGCTGGCGCAGGGCATGCTGCTCTACCTCACCGATTCCGGGCTGTAAGGAGAAGAAAATGAAGACCGTATTGATTACCGGAGCCTCCAGGGGGATCGGCAGGGCGTGCGCTCTGGTCTTTGGACAGGCCGGATGGAGCGTGGCCGTCTGCTATGAAAAAAACCGGGAACAGGCGGAAGCCGTTGCACGGCAGCTGCGGGAAACGGGCGCAGACGCCGAATGCTTTTGCGCCGACGCGGCCGATCCGGCGCAGGTGCGCGCCTGTGTGGAGGCGGCAACCGGACGGTTCGGACATATCGACGGGCTGGTGTGCTGCGCCGGGATCGCCCAGCAAAAGCTGTTTTGCGATCTGACCGACCGGGACTGGCACAGGATGATAGACGTGGATCTGGGGGGCGTGTTTGCCTTTGACCGGGCGGTGCTGCCCCAGATGATCGGCCGGAAGAGCGGCGTGATCGTGCACATTTCCTCGGTGTGGGGGGTGTACGGCGCTTCGTGCGAGGTGCATTATTCGGCGGCAAAGGCGGGCGTGATCGGACTGACGAAAGCACTGGCCAAGGAGGTGGGACCCTCGGGGGTGCGGGTGAACTGCATCGCGCCCGGCGTGATCGACACCGATATGTGCGCCTGCTTTGACGAGAGCACCATGGCGGAGCTGGCCGACAGCACGCCGCTGGGACGGATCGGCACCCCGGAGGACGTGGCCCGGGCAGCGCGCTTCCTCTGCTCGGAGGAGGCCTCCTTCATCACCGGGCAGGTGCTGGGGGTGGACGGAGGATTTTGCGGATAAACGGAACAGAAGAAAAGCCGCTGCGGCTGCAGCGGCTATTTTTATTTGTTCAGCAGCCAGACGCCGGCATTGAGATAGGCGGCGAAGGCCACCCATACGGCGTAAGGGATCTGGAGACGGGCGGCAAGGGGATCGACCCGCTCGAAGCGGGAGAGCATGACAAGAATGAGCACCCACAGCGCCACCAGCCAGATCAGGGCAAACAGATAGGTCTGCCAGTTGAAAAAGAGAATGCTCCAACAGAAATTGAAAAACAGCTGGATCCCATAGACCCGCAGGGCAGCGTGCTTTTGGGGAGAGGCGGGAGCGAGAGAAACCCGTGCAGCGCCCACAGCCATCAGCGTGTAGAGGATCACCCACGCGATGGGAAATACGATGGCGGGAGGGGAGAGAGGCGGCTTTTGCATGACGTCCCGATAGAGGGCGGTGCCGTCCCGGGTGAGCCAGGCCGCCAGCCCGCCCACCGCCTGGGTGAGGATGATCCAGAATGCGTATACCTTCCAAGGCTTTCGTTCCATAGGCAAACCTCCTTCGCTTGCCCTTAGGATATGCAGGGGCAAGGCCGTTCATACCCAAAAGGGACAAAGAAGGGAGGGAGCGCATAGAATGCAGTGGAGCCAATGGCTCTCAACTTGCAAACGGAGGAATGACCTATGGCCATTTTTTATAATCAGGCGACCCTTTCCTACCGCAACGTGACGGTGGCCTCCAATCTGGTCACCGGCGAGATCACCGAGGCGGTGAGCGTGAGCAAAACGGCGGTGGAGCCCTGCTATCGCGCCGGGGGAACGGTCACCTATGTGATCCATCTTATCAACGCCGGCACCGTGCCCTTTGCCGACCTGACCCTCACCGACGATCTGGGGGCATATGCCTTTGGCAGCGGGACGGTGGTGCCGCTGGAGTATGTGGAGGGATCGCTGCTGGTCTTTGCCGACGGGGTGGAGCAGCCCACTCCTGCCGTCACCGGTGGACAGTCGCTGACGGTGAGCGGACTGAGCCTGCCCGCAGGGTACAATGTGGCGGTGATCTATCAGGCGGCCGTAAACGGCTATGCCCCGCTGGGCACAGGTGCCTGCATCGAAAACACCGTCACGGTGGAGGGCGGACAGCTGCCCCATGCCGTTACGGCAAGCTGCAGCCTGCCCATCTGCCAGAACGCCGAGCTCAGCCTGACCAAAGCCCTTTCTCCCACTGCCGTCACCGGAAACGGGCGGCTGACCTATACCTTTGTGCTGGAGAATCGGGGCCTGACCGAGGCGAGCGGCGACGTGGTGCTGGCCGACGGGTTTGATCCCATCCTCAGCGATTTGACCGTCACCTGCGGCGGGCAGAGCTGGAGCGAGGGGACGGAGTACACCTATGACCAGACCACCGGCGAGTTTGCCTCGCTGGCCGGAGCGCTGACCATCCCCGCCGCCACTGCGGTGCAGGATCCCGCCACCGGCGTGTGGGGCGTGGAGCCCGGAACGGTGACGGTGGTCATCTGCGGGAATATTTGAAAAAGGGGGAAAGGCCACCTCATCCGTCATTGCCTGCGGCAATGCCACCTTCCCCTCGGAGGGGAAGGCTTACGGGGACGGAAAGGCCACCTCATCCGTCATTGCCTGCGGCAATGCCACCTTCCCCTCGGAGGGGAAGGCTTACGGGGACGGGAAGGCCACCTCATCCGGCTGTTTCACGGCTGTCTTCCCCTCGGGGGGAAGGCAGGCAGAAGATGAAGAAAGCCGACGGAGAAAGTTCTCCGTCGGCAATTTGTCTTTTGAACGGGTTTACAGGTTCACGTCCTGAACGGGGACGTCCTCGGCCTGGGCGAGGGTGGGGGCGAGGTCGCGGAGGAAGGCCTCCACCTGATGGGCACAGCGGCCGGTGTAGAGACGACCGTCCATCAGCGCCTTGAGCTCGGGAAGGGTCATGCCGAAGGCGGGGTCGTCGGCCAGACGCTGGAGCAGGTCGCAGGGCTCGCCCTCCTTCATCTTTGCGGTGGCGGCCATGGAGTGGACGCGCACCAGCTCGTGCATCTGCTGACGGTCGCCGCCCCGCTTGACGGCCTCCATCATCAGATTTTCGGTGGCGATGAAGGGGAGATACTCGTTGACGGTGCGGGTGACGATCTTTTCGTTGACCCGGATGCCCTTGGTGACGTTCTGCATCAGGCGCAGGATGGCGTCGGCGCACAGGAAGCCCTCGGGCAGAGAGATGCGGCGGTTGGCGGAGTCGTCCAGCGTCCGCTCCATCCACTGGACGGAGGCGGTCATGGGGGCGTTGAGAGCGTCGGCCATGAGGAAGCGGGCGAGGGAGCAGATGCGCTCGGAGCGCATGGGATTGCGCTTGTAGGCCATGGCGGACGAGCCGACCTGGGTGGACTCGAAGGGCTCTTCCAGCTGGCGGTCGTGCTGCAGAAGACGCATATCGTTGGCAAAGCGGTAGCAGCTCTGGGCGATGGAGGACAGCACATTGAGGATGCGGCTGTCAAACTTGCGGGCGTAGGTCTGCCCCTGTACGGGGAAGCGCTTGTCAAAGCCGAACTCGGCGGCGATGAGGCGATTCATTTCGTCGATGCGGGTCTCGTCCCCCTCAAAGAGATCCATGAAGCTGGCCTCGGTGCCGGTGGTACCCCGGCAGCCAAGGAAGCGGAGGGTGGACAGAACAAAGTCCAGCTCTTCCAGATCGAGCATCAGATCCTGCAGCCAGAGGGTGGCGCGCTTGCCCACGGTGACAAGCTGGGCGGGCTGATAATGGGTGTAGCCCAAGGTGGGAAAATCCTTGTACTGATCGGCAAAGTCAGCAAGATTGCGCATGACGCCCAAAAGCTGACCCCGGAGATAGCGCAGGCCGTCCCGATAGAGGATCAGGTCGGCGTTGTCGGTGACATAGCAGGAGGTGGCGCCCAAATGAATGATGCCCTTTGCGGAGGGAGCCACCAGACCGTAGGCGTAGATGTGGGCCATCACGTCGTGGCGGATCTCTTTTTCCTTGACGCGCACCACCTCATAGTCGATGTCGGTGATGTGGGCGGCCAGCTCGTCCACCTGCTCCTGAGAAACGGGCAGACCCAGCGTGTGCTGCGCCCGAGCCAGCGCCACCCAAAGGCGGCGCCACGTCTGGTAGCGGGTGTCGGGAGAGAACAGCCGCAGCATATAATCGGAAGCGTAGCGGGAGGAAAGGGGACTTTCGTAACGATCCTTGGCCATAGCAGTCACCTCAGCGCTCGATGATGGCGTCACGCTCGGCGCCGACAGAGACGTAACGGATGTGGCAGCCCAGCGCCTTTTCTACATATTCCACATAGTCCCGGGCGGCTTTGGGAAGATCCTCCCAGCGACGGACGGAGCCGATATCGCACTTCCAGCCGGGAAGGGTGGTGTAGACCGGCTTGGCATCGTCCAGCAGGGCGGGGAAGGGGAAATCCTCGGTGCGGGTGCCGTTGATCTCGTAATGGGTGCAGACGGGAATGGTGTCCATATAGGAGAGGATGTCCAGCTTGGTGAGGGCAAGCTCGGTGGCACCCTGCATGGTGACGCCGTAGCGGGTGGCCACCAGATCCAGCGGGCCGACCCGGCGGGGACGACCGGTGGAGGCGCCGTATTCGCCGCCGGTCTCGCGCAGCTTGTCGGCGTCGTCGCCGAACCATTCGCAGGTGAAGGGTCCCTCGCCCACACAGGTGGAATAGGCCTTGACGATGCCGAGAACGCGATCCACCCGGCTGCCGGGGATACCGGCGCCCACGGGAGCATAGGCGGCCACGTTGTTGGAGGAGGAGGTGTAGGGCCAGATGCCGAAATCCAGATCCCGCAGGGCGCCCAGCTGCGCCTCGAAGAGGATGCTCTTGCCCTCCTGCTCGGCCTGACGGAGGAAGGCGCCGGTGTCGCAGATGAAGGGGGTCAGGTTGGCACCGAACTCGCCCACCCACGCCATCATCTCGTCGAGAGAATAGGGCTTGGCGTGGTAGACGTTTTCAATGGTCAGGTTTTTCCACTCCAGAATGCCGGAGAGACGCTTTTTCAGATAATCGGGATAGAGCAGCTCGCCGGCCTGAATGGTCTTTTTCTGGTATTTGTCGCTGTAGACGGGAGCGATGCCCCGCTTGGTGGAGCCGTAGGCGCGATCCTTGAGGCGGGCTTCCTCCAGGGCGTCCAGATCCCGATGGAAGGGGAAGACCAGAGAAGCCCGGTCGGAGATGCGGAGGTTGGCGGGAGTGATGTCGATGCCGGCGGCGCGGAGGGAGGAGATCTCCTTCCACAGATGCTCGCAGTCGATGACGACGCCGTTGCCCAGCACATTGACCACACCCTTGCGGAAGATGCCGGAGGGGATGAGATGAAGGGCAAATTTGCCATATTCGTTGATGACGGTGTGACCGGCGTTGTTGCCGCCCTGATAGCGAACCACCACGTCGTACTGCTCGGTGACAAGGTCGACCATGCGGCCCTTGCCCTCGTCGCCCCAGTTGATGCCTACGATGGCGCAGTTGGACATAGAAAAAACCTCCTGATATCGGTGAAATTTTGCAAAAAACGGGTTGCCTTCTTCAGACAGATTTATTATACTAAAGATCGAGGTATAAGTAAAATCATTATTACAAATATTCGTCATTAAAAATTTGAATGGATGGAGGGGCTATGGAAGCCAAGCTGGAGCTGTATCGGATCTTTCAGGTGGTGGCGGAGCACGAAAGCATATCCGCCGCGGCGCGGGCGCTGTTTCTCTCCCAGCCCGCGGTGAGTCAAGCGGTAAAGCAGCTGGAGGAGCAGGTGCGGGTAAAGCTGTTTACCCGGGGGAAGCGGGGCGTGGAGCTCACCGAGGAAGGGCGGCTTTTGTACGAATATGTGCGCAACGCCCTCGGTATGCTGGAAAGCGGGGAGGAGCGTCTGCGTCAGGCACGGCTGCTGGAGGCGGGGAGACTGACCATCGGCGCCAGCGACACCCTGACCCGGTGGTGGCTGCTGCCCTATCTCAAGGCCTTTCGTCAGAACTATCCCGGGGTGCGTCTCAGCCTGCGCAACGGCACCAGCCGACAGGTGCTGGAGCTGCTGCACGAGGGTAAGGTGGACGTGGCCTTTGCCAGCCGTCCGGAGGAGGGAGAGCATTTTCGGGTGGAAAAGTGCTTTGACACCCAGATGATCTTTGTGGCGGCAGGCGACGGACAGTGGGACACGGACAAAACCTATACGGCGGAGGAAATTTCCAGAATGCCGCTGATTCTGCTGGACAGAAAGGCAAGCTCACGGCTGTTTCTGGAAAAGGTCTTTGCGAGGATGGGGCTGCCGCTGCGGGCGGAGTTTGAGCTGGCCACCCACGAGCTGGTGCTCTCGGCGGCGCGGATCGGGTTGGGAGCGGCGTGCGTCACCAGAGAGTTTGCCCTGCAGAGCCTGCGGGACGGGTCGGTGCGGGAGCTGAAAAGTGACCTGCATATCCCAAAACGGCAGGTGACCATGTGCACACTGGAGCGGGTGAGCCTGAGCCCGGCAGCCGAGCACTTTATGGACAACATCCGCAGGGGCGGAGGAGCACAGCTTTGACAACTTGCCGGAAGGAGTATACAATAACGAAGGAATAAGGAGGACGAAAAAATGACGGAAAAATATGTGATGCGCTATCGGAAAAAGGGCTATACCCAAAGCCAGCTGGACGCGGTGGCGAAGGTGTACGGTGCGGCCCAGGGACTGCACGACTGCAACTGCGAGGTATATAATGACTTTGAGGAGATTGCCGTGTTCGGCAAGGACGAAAGCGACAGGGTGACCGAGGTGCATCTGGCGTTTCGGGAGCTGGAAAAGTGGATGAAAAAGGCCGGACAGGGAATGTGAGCGCCGGTGCTTGACAGAGAGACAGGGCTTTGGTATAATAAAGCAAATACTTCAAATTTTTGATGTAATTTTCCGGAACAGCCGGAAATTCCCAAAAGGAGAACGATCATGGATATTTTTGAAAAAATGAGCCGGCCGAGTCTGGCCACCGAAGCCCGGGAAAAGGGCCTGTATCCCTATTTCCATGCGCTGGAAAGCCGCCAGGACAAGGTGGTGCAGATGGAGGGCAAGCGCCGCATCATGCTGGGCTCCAACAACTATCTGGGACTGACCACCAACGAGCGGGTGATCGAGGCGGGCATCAAGGCGCTGGAGCGGTACGGCACCGGCTGCTCGGGGTCCCGCTTTCTCAACGGAACGCTGGAGATGCATCTGGAGCTGGAAAGTGAGCTGGCCGACTTTTTGCGCAAGGAAGAGGTGGTCACCTTTTCCACCGGATTCCAGTCCAACCTGGGCATTATCAGCGCCGTGGTGGGCATGGGAGATTATGTGGTGTCCGACAAGGAAAACCATGCCAGCATTTATGACGGCATCAAGCTGAGCTATGGCAAGATGCTGCGGTACGAGCATGCCGACATGGAGGATCTGGAGAGACAGCTTCAGCGGGTGCCCGAAAAGTGCGGCTGCCTGATCGTCACCGACGGCGTGTTTTCCATGGGCGGCGACATCGCAAAGCTGCC
The DNA here is from genome assembly GCA_902797555.1 of Oscillospiraceae bacterium. Taxonomy (GTDB): domain Bacteria; phylum Bacillota; class Clostridia; order Oscillospirales; family Butyricicoccaceae; genus UBA4644. The sequence goes on along the minus strand of CADBTM010000086.1, from coordinate 2,256 downwards.
CGAGATCGTGGCGCTGGCCAAAAAATACGGCGCCCGGGTGATGGTGGACGACGCCCACGGTCTGGGCGTGATCGGCGAGGGCGGAAGAGGTACCGCCAGCTATTTCGGGCTGGAGGACGATGTGGACATCTATATGGGCACCTTCTCCAAGTCGCTGGCCTCGCTGGGCGGATACATGGCGTCCAGCCACCTGGTGGCCGATTATGTGCGCCATGCCAGCAGACCCTTTATCTTTTCGGCGTCCATCCCGCCGGCAAACTGCGCGGTGGCGCTGGCTGCCCTGCGGGAGCTGAAGGAGCATCCCGAGCTGCCTGTGCGGCTGAGCGAGATCGCCTCCTATGCGAGAAAGTGCTTCCGGGAAAAGGGCGTGAGCATCCGGGAGGCCGACACGCCCATCGTTCCCATCTATACCCATGACATCTATAATACGCTGGAGGCGGCCAAGAAGATCTATGAGGGCGGCGTGTACGTCAACCCGGTGCTGCCTCCGGCAACGCCGCCGTCCGACTGCTTGCTGCGCACCAGCTATATGGCAACGCTGACCGAAGAGCTGGTGGACGAAGCCAGTGACATCATCGCTTCTGTGGTGGGAGGAAAATAATATGGGCAAAGTGGCAGTGGTCACCGGAGGAAGCTCGGGGATCGGTCTGTGCACCGCAAAGGCACTGGCGGAAAAGGGCTGCACCGTTTACGCCATCAGCCGCAGGGGCGGACAGGATCTGCCCGGGATCCGCAATCTGAAGGCCGACGTCACCGACGAGAGCCAGATCGCCGCCGCCGCGGAGGAGATCCTCCGGGAAAGCGGGAGAGTGGATATCGTGGTGAACAACGCGGGCTTTGGCATTTCGGGGGCGGTGGAGTTTACCGACACCGAGGAGGCAAAGCGGCAGTTTGACGTCAACTTTTTCGGTATGGTGCGGGTGAACAAGGTGTTTCTGCCCATTTTGCGCAAGCAGGGCGGCGGGCGGATCGTCAACATCAGCTCGGTGGCCGCGCCCATTCCCATCCCTTTCCAGACCTATTATTCGGCAGCCAAGGCGGCCATCGACAGCTATACCATGGCGCTGGCCAATGAGGTGCGCCCCTTTGGGATCACGGTGTGCGCCGTGCGTCCGGGAGATATCCGCACCGGGTTTACCGCCGCCCGCGCCAAAAGCGTGGCAGGGGACGACGTCTATCAGGGACGCATCTCCCGGTCGGTGACCCGGATGGAGAAGGACGAGCAGGGGGGCATGGATCCCCAGAAGGCGGGAAACTATGTGTGCGCCATGGCGCTTAAGGCCCATCCCAAGCCGCTGACCGCCATCCGGTTTGACTATCAGCTGTTCTGCTTTTTGTCCAAGGTGTTGCCGTGCAGGCTGCTCAACCGACTGATCGGGATGCTGTATGCGAGCTAAATGTGTGCTGCTGACCCTGCTGCTGGCGGCGATGATGAGCCTGGGCGGATGCGGGGAAAAGACCGTGCAGGAAACGCTGTCCAAAAAGCTGAACGTCAACCTGACGGCGGGAGAGATCGTGGCGCAGAGTGACAGCCACGAGGGCTTTCACGGGGACGGATTTGCACTGGTGGTGCTGCGGTTTTCCGACGACCGGGTGGGAAAAGAGCTGGGCTGGAACGAGGACTGGCTGGAGCTGCCCATGCCGGAGGCGCTGGACGAGCTGATGGACAGGATCCCAGAAGCCTACCGTCCGGAACAGGACGTCCATTCGGGATACTATTTTTTTGAAGACCGGTACAGTCAGACCTATGACCGCAGCGACCCCAAGGCAGCGCTGCGCCGGGGAAACGTCAATTTTACCGCAGCGGTATATGACAGCGAGACGAGAACGCTGTACTACTGCGAGGCCGATTCGTAAGGGAGGAAAAACCATGGAAAGCAGAGTCGCGGTGATCGGGATCATCGTGGAAAACGGAGATTCGGTGGCGGCGCTCAACGAGCTGCTGCACGAGTATGGCGGTTGGATCATCGGGAGAATGGGGATCCCCTATCACAAACGGGGGATCAACGTGATCAGCGTGGCCATCGATGCGCCCCAGGACGTGATCAGCGCCCTGTCGGGAAAGATCGGCAAGCTGGACGGCGTCAGCGCCAAAACGGCCTATTCCAACGTGGTGAGCCTGGAAGAGAGACTGTAAAAGCACCATTTGAAAAGAAGAACCCAAAAGGAACTCTGTCAAGGGGCAGAGTTCTTTTTTAATTTCCGGAAAAGGAGGGTAGCATGGGGGCAACACTTTTTGAAGGAGGAAAATCCAAT
>CADBTM010000085.1 GCA_902797555.1 Oscillospiraceae bacterium | reverse complement strand
CTATGAAACCGACAAGCCCGTTTGGACGGAGATCGAGGAAGGCCACTTTATCATGGCCAATCAGGAGGAGCTGGAGCGCTATCGCGCGCAGCTCAACGGATAACATCCAGTTGTACACAATGCGGCCGTTGTAAGGCGGCCGCATCTGCAATTCATCACGCCCTGAGAAAGGATGATTCCAATGAAAAGACTGCTTTCTGCGCTCCTCGTGCTGTCTCTGTCTCTGGCGCTGACCGTTCCTGCACTGGCGGCGGGCGATCTGGTGGTCACGCAAAACACCCATCTGACCCATCTGCGAAACATCTATGAAACCGTTACCGTCAAGGCGGGTGCAACGCTCTCCATGGAGAATTGGCGTCCCGACGCACCCGGTCTGGAAATTGGAAAAAGCCTCACCGTGGAGCCGGGCGGGGCAATCACCGGCGGCAGCCTCATCTTCAGCCGGGAAGCCACAAGCACGGGCATTGACCTGTATTACCGCGTCGCCGGACAGGAAAAGCCCCTCACGGTCACACTGGCCCAGTTGGTCGCCTCCGAGCCGCACGATGACTATACGCCCACCTTTTTGTACGATCTGGAAACCGGACATTACGTTTTGATCGCCGACTATTCCAACGATCCCTTCGACCTTCCCGACAATCCGCCCTCCGGCGGCGGAGGCGTAAACGACCCAACGCTGCGCTTTGCCGAGGGGCTGAAGCAGCTGGGTCTGTTCCGCGGCATCGGCACCAATCCCGACGGAACCACCAATTTTGATCTGGATCGCACCCCCACGCGCGTGGAAGCCGTGGTGCTGCTCATCCGCCTTTTGGGAAAGGATGCGGAGGCGACAGCCTATCCTGCGGACAACTGCCCCTTTGAGGATGTACCCGCAGGCTGGTCGAGGAGCTATATCGCTTATGCCTATGACACCGGCCTGACCAAGGGCGTGGATGACAGGCATTTCGGCATGGGTGACGCCACCGTTCAGCAGTTTTTGACCTTCGTCCTGCGGTCGATGGACTATTCCGACACCAACGGGGCGGACTTTACTTGGAACCATCCGGAGATTCTTGCGGAAAAGCTCGGCATCGTCCTCAGTCCCAACGACGTGGCCAACTTCACCCGGGGCGTTTGCGTCCGCATCATGGAGATCGCCTTGCGGAACGCCACAAAGAGCGGCACGCGCCTGGCGGACAAGCTGATCGATCAGGGTGTTTTCACCCGCGATGCTTACGATCAGGCATTTCCCCGCTAAAAAAGAAACAAATACGCAACGGGAGCCGTTTCGCCTTTCGCGAGACGGCTCCCGTCATTTTATGCCACTGTTTTGCATATACTTTCCCATGAAGAATGCGAAGCTGTTTTTGCGAAACACCCTGCTGCTCACCGCCAGCTCGATCCTGCTGCGGTTGATGGCCATGGGATTTCAGGTGTATCTGAGCCGCAGGGTGGGCGCGGCGGGCATCGGGATGTACGAGCTGCTCATGTCGGCCTACGGTCTTGCGGCGGCGGTGGCGGTGGCCGGGGTGCGGCTGTCCACCACCCGTCTGGTGCTGGAGCTTCCGGTAAAAAAAGGGTGTTCTCCCAGCGCCGCCATGAAGCTTTGCCTCTTTTACGCCCTTTTTCCGGGCGTGGGGGCCTTTTTTCTGCTCCACGCCCTCAGCGGTGTGGCCGCCCGGCAATGGCTGGACACGCCCGCGTTGGCGGGCTGCCTCCATCTCCTCAGCTTTGCCCTGCCCTGCATGGGGCTGTCCGCCTGCCTCAACGGGTGCTTTGCCGCCCTCCGTCAGGCGGGCAGGATGGCGACGGTGCAGCTGGGGGAGTTTGTCTTTCACGCGGGGATGACGGTGGCGCTCTTTTCCCGGTTTTCCCCGATCGGAGCGGAGGAGGCCTGTTTCCTGCTTTGCATCAGCGCCCTGTGCTCGGAGGGATTTTGCCTGCTGCTCAGCGCAGCGCTCTTCCGTATGGAAGGCGGCATCCGCCGGGCACGCCTGCCCTTGGGACAGCTGCCCGAGCTGCTGCATATCGCCATCCCCGACGCGGTGGGGTCATGGGTACGATCGGGGCTGGTGACCGCCAAGCATTTTCTCATTCCAAAGGGCTTGCGCAAGACGGGCATCGGGGCGCAGGCCGCACTGGCGGCCTATGGGGTGATCCAGGGGATGGCGCTGCCCATACTGGCCTTTCCCTCTGTGCTGATGGGGACTATATCCGCCCTACTCATCCCCGAGATCTCGGAAGCCCACGCCAAGGGACAGCTCGCCCGGCTGCAGGTCCTGTTGGGACAGGTGCTCCACCTCACCCTGCTGTTTTCCTTTTTCACGGCGGGTGCGCTGCTCAGCTGGGGCGGGCAGGTGGGCAAGCTGCTCTACCACAGCGCGGACGCGGGAAAATACGTCTTTCTCCTTGCGCCCATCACCCCGCTGATGTATCTGGACACCGCGGTAGACGGAGTGCTGAAGGGGCTGGGGCTGCAAACCGCCAGCATGCGGATCAATATCATCGACGCAGCCCTGTCCCTGCTGCTCACATGGACGCTCATCCCCCGGTGGGGAGTGAACGGCTATCTGTGCATCCTCTATTTCAGCGAGACGCTCAACTTTGTCCTCAGCTATCGCCGCCTCCGCCGCAGCGCCGGGCTCAATGTCTCCTTCTATCGCAGCGTGCTCTGTCCGCTGATGGCCTGTCTGGCGGCGGTGTGCGTGCCAAAGCTGGTGCTGCCCCGTTTTTCCGAAGCGCATCCCCTGCCTTGCCTGTTTTGCGCGGCGGGGATCTATCTGTTTCTGCTCCTTGTTTTCGGCGCGGTGCGCAAAAAGGATTGG
>CADBTM010000084.1 GCA_902797555.1 Oscillospiraceae bacterium | reverse complement strand
TATGTGTATGCTTCTGTTTGGAAGCGCGCTCTGCTGCTGGCAGGGCTGATAGGGATCCTCTTTTTGACAGGCTGTGGTCTGGCTCAGGCCGACAGCCTTCTTTCCCTGCCCAAGGTCCCGGCAGAGTATGTCCAGCTGCAGGTACAGCTGGACGAGATCCTTGCCAGCGGCGCCACCTACGCCGTGGCTGAGACGGGCACCAACCGTCAGGCGGTGCAGCTGGTGGATATGGATGCCGACGGAAAGGACGAGGCGCTGGCCTTTTTCCAGACGCCCGAGGGCACCTATCAGGTTTACGTCTTCCGGCAGGAAGGGGAGAGCTATACCCGCATCGGCATGGCCGAGGGCTTTGGCAGCACGCTGCGCTCGATCTATTATCCCGTCTGCGGCACCGACGGACAGCTGGCACTGGCCCTGTGCTGGGGCTTTGACCAGCCGGGTTCGTACGGCATGACCATTTACGATTTCGGACTGACCGGCATGACCATGCTGCTGGACATCCAGTATTCCGACGTGGCCATCAGCGACATCACCGGCGACGGTGTGGCCGAGCTGGCCTTTGGCGTAAAGGACAGCGCCTCCGGCCTTTTCAGCGTCCGGGTGATGCAGTTTCAGGCGGGGCAGTACCGCACGCTCTTCGAGACCCCCCTCTGTCTGGAGGTTAAAAATGTGGTGAACATGGTGTTCTCCGTCCTCCCGGACGACACCGCCGCCCTGTTTGTGGACAGCTCAGCCACCACGGGAGGCTATGTCACCGACCTGATCGTCTATGACGGCAAGCTGGCATCCAACCGCACCATCGACCCAAGCTCGGGCTCGGGGAGCGCCACATGGCGCTATCCCGCCGCCACCTGTACCGACGTCAACGGCGACGGCGTGCCCGAGGTGCCTGTGGCCCATGCCTTCCAGCGGGAGGCCAGCGAGATCGAGGCACACTACCGCATCGACTGGGTGGATATCCTTTCGGGCACGTCGGAGGTGATCTCCGGGGCGTTCTACCAGCCGGGAGAGAATTGGTACCTCACCTGGCCCCATGCATGGGAGGACGAGGTCCGGGTGGAGAAGGGACATCTGGCCTATGCGGAACAGACGGTGTTTTATGTAGAGGACGAGGATTCCAGAACGGTGCTGCTCAACATCTGGGTGTTCAGTGACAGCAGCGGCAACGGCACGGCAGGCGCCGCCCGGCGATACAAATCGCTGGCCGCCACCGCCAACGGTCTGTACTATTTCGCCATCCCCGACGTTGAGGACAACATCCCGTATCTGATCGGCGAGGACGACGTGCGGGAGGCTTTTCACACCATCGAAGCAAGCTGGCGTACGGAGGAGTTTTGATATGGATAAAAAGGTTTTGGTTTTGGAGGACGAGGACAATATCCGCGGCTTTGTGGTCATCAACCTCAAACGGGCAGGATATGAGACGGTGGAGTTTGCCGCAGGGGAAGAGGCCGCCGCCTACCTCAAGGACAATCACGACGTGGCCATTGCCATTCTGGACGTGATGCTCCCCGATATCAGCGGCTTTGACGTGTGCCGCCGCATCCGGGGCATGGGCAGCAAGATCGGCATCATCATGCTCACCGCCATGGGGCAGGAAAGCGACCGGGTCACCGGACTGATGACCGGCGCCGACGACTATGTGACCAAGCCCTTTTCGGTGGCCGAGCTGGTGGCCAGAGTGGACGCCCTCTATCGCCGGATCTGTGGGGCGGGCTTTCAGAACGACAGCCTGATCTCCGGGAATTACGAGCTCAATCTCCGCGCCCGCGAGCTCAAGCGCAGCGGCCGCAAGGTGGAGCTGACCCAGGTGGAATATCTGATCATGAAGACCTTTTTGGAAAACCCCGGCAAGGCGCTCTCCCGGGACAACATCATGGCGCTGGTGTGGGGCAAGGATTATCAGGGCGACCTCAAGGTGGTGGACGTCAATATTCGCCGCCTCCGCCTGAAAATCGAAGAGGACGCCGCGAATCCCAAGCATATTATCACGGTTTGGGGTTTTGGCTATAAGTGGGAAGTGTAAGAACGGAAGAAACGGATCGGAGGCGGAATCGATGCCTGTGGATATCCTGAACCTCGGCTTTTGCGGCGTGGACTGCGCCGCCTGCCCGGATCTTTTATCTCAGAAATGCCCCGGGTGCAGACAAACGGTCTGGCCGGACGACGACCCCTGCCCGCCGGTGGGCTGCTGCCAGAAGAAGGCCATTTCCTGCTGCGGAGAATGTGACGGCTTTCCCTGTGAGATGATGGCGGAGTTTTATGAGGAAACCGAAGGACACCGTCAGGCGCGGGCGCGCATGCAGACGGTGCAGGAAAACAGAAAGAGCGTTTAAACAGCGATGATCGTATGGATCGACGGCCCCTACGGCGTAGGGAAAAGCACGCTGGCAGAGGCCATGCATCGGAACAATCCTGACAGCTTTCTTTTTGACGCCGAGGCGGTGGGCAACGCCGTGCGGGACAATCTTCCGAAGGCGCTGTTCCGGGGATACATCTTTGAACACTATTCCCTGTGGCACGAGACGATCCGCGCCTTGCTGCGGGAGATCGCATCGGGCTTTTCCGGCGACGTTTACGTTCCCATGACGTTGGTGTTTCCCGATTCCTTTGTAAGGATCGCCGACCCCCTCCGGGCGGAAGGCATCCCCATCGCGCATGTCCTTCTGGAGGCGCCGGCCGGCACCGTCCGGGAGAGAATCCTCGCCCGCGGGGAGGAGGAAGGCTGCTGGTGCATGGAGCACATCGGCCTGTGTATCGAAAATCAAAGCCGGTTTTCCGACGTGATCCGCGTCCCCACCCATGGACGCACGCCGGAGGAGCTGGCATACACCGTAAAGCATATTTTGGAATCCAGATGAAGGAGCTTGCAGACTGTGGCTGAAACCGCACAGAAAAAACGGAAAAAGGGTCTGTCCGGCTGGTTCGGCAAGGACGGCGGCATACGGAGAAGATGGTTTCTCAACAGCATCAGCATCGTGCTTCTGGTGCTGCTGATGGTGATGCTTGCCGCCGTACTGGCGGTGACCTATTATTTCTATTCCTCGGTGGAATCCATTATGGTCAACCGGGCGGAGACCCAGGCCAGATATCTGAACCGGTATTTCAGCTCGACCTACGGCGAGTTTTACGAATACAGCCGAAGCATGGTGCAAAACTTCAGCCTTGCCGACCGGATGGAGATGCAGGTGCTGGACAGCTCCGGGCGGGTGATGTTTTCGTCCAACGGCCTGACGGCTGGTTTTATCCCCTCCACCGGCGAGATCCAGCAGGCCTACGGCAGCGGCAAGCCCGAGACCTATGTGGGCTATGACGCGCTGACAGAGGAAAAGGTGATGGCCACCACCGCCCCGGTCTATTACCGCAGCGGTCAGCTCATCGGCGCAGTGCGCTACGTCACGTCGCTGCAGCTTTTGGATCGGCAGATGGTGCAGATCTATATCGCCGCAGTGATCATCTATGTGGTCATCGCCGGACTGATCATCTTTTCCAACAGCTTTTTCCTGCGAAGCATCGTCACCCCCGTGCTGGAGATCAACGACTTTGCCAAAAAGATCACCGGCGGACAGTATGGCGTTCAGATCGCCGCAGAATATGACGACGAGATCGGCGAGCTGTGCAGCACGCTGAACGAGATGTCCACGGCGCTCTCCCAGTCCGAGCGGTCGAAAAATGATTTTATCTCCTCGGTCTCCCACGAGCTGCGCACCCCTCTCACCGCCATCGCCGGATGGACGGACACGGTGGAGGCCAGCATGGACGACAAAAAGCTGGCCTATCAGGGGCTGGATATCATCAAAAAAGAGACCCGGCGCCTCTCCCAGATGGTGGAGGAGCTGTTGGACTTTTCCCGCATCGAAAGCGGCGGACTGCGGCTGCAGACCGAGCCCTTTGACCTGAGGGGCGAGCTTTACGATTCTGT
>CADBTM010000083.1 GCA_902797555.1 Oscillospiraceae bacterium | reverse complement strand
TTGAAGGTCTGGGAGGCGGAGTTGTAGCCCTCCTCAAAGGAGTAGACCAGCACGTCCGCCAGCGGATAGACCATAAAGCACCCCAAAAAGGCGATGGCGGGCAGCAGATAGAGCCAGCCCTTCAGCTTGCTGCTCCGCATAATCAGCCCTCCGCCTTTTCCCCAAAGGGGATGCGCTGCTCGTTTTCCCGGTGGAACAGATGCACCTTTTGGGGCTTGAGATCAAAGCAGACGGTTTCCGCGTGGGGATCGGGCTGGGCCTCCGAGCTGAGGATGGCGCGGATGTTTTCCACCGCCATGGCGGGATGGGCGCACACCACGCTCTTGTCCCTGCCCATCACCTCTACCGAACGCATGGCGCAGTGCAGCTTGCCTTCGCCGCTGAGGACAAAGCCCTCGGGGCGGACGCCCACCCACACCTTCTGGTCGGAAACGGGGGAAACGTCGAGCACGGCGTCCTCCCCTATGTACAGCATGCCGCCCTTTACCTCGCCCTCAAAGACGTTGATGGCCGGCGTGCCCAAAAACTTTGCCACAAACAGATTGGTGGGATCGTCATAGACCGTCTGGGGAGCGCCGATCTGCTGCACCGTGCCGTCCTTCATCACGACGATCATATCGGAAATGCTCATGGCCTCCTCCTGATCGTGGGTGACGAAAACGGTGGTGATGCCGGTTTCCCGCTGGATGCGGCGGATCTCCTCCCGGGTCTGAAGGCGCAGGCGGGCGTCCAGATTGGACAGAGGCTCGTCCAGCAAAAGCACCCGGGGCATTTTCACCAGCGCCCGGGCGATGGCCACCCGCTGCTGCTGTCCGCCCGACATCTCGCTGGGCTTGCGCTCCATCAGCTGCTCGATCTGCACCAGACGGGCGGCCTCCAGCGCCTTTTGCTCCATCACTTCCTTGGAGAGCTTTTTGTCCCCCTTCAGGTTTTGCAGGGGGAACAGGATGTTCTGCCGGACGGTGAGATGGGGATACAGGGCGTAATTCTGAAAGACCAGTCCCACGCCCCGATGCTCGGGAGGCAGATCGGTCACGTCGTCGTCACCGAAAAAGATCCGTCCCGAGGTGGGTGTCTCCAGTCCGCAGATCAGGTTGAGGGTGGTGCTCTTTCCGCAGCCGGAAGGGCCAAGCAGGCCGATCAGCTTGCCGCTGGGGATCTCAAAGGAAAAACCGTTGACGGCGATCACGTCCTCCCGTATCTTTTTGTTGCGGTTCGGGTAACGCTTGGTCAGGTTTTGCAGCACAACTTTCATAGCTTCATCCCTTCCGATGTTTGGTCTCTTTCTGTATTTATGATCTTCCGAAGATGCTTCCGACGGCATTGACGGCGCTTTCCAGCCGGGAGGCCACGCTTTCCAGCGACTGCACCAGCTTGTTCAGCGCGTTCACGTCCACGTCCTGCAGGGTGGTGGCAGCGCCCGAAAGCTGGGTCACCGCACCGTTGAGGGCGTCCATATCCACGCTGGACAGGTGATCGGCCGCCCCCTTGAGGGAGGTCACGGTCTTGTTGAGTCCGTCCACGTCCACCTGATTGAGCAGATCGGCGGCCTCCTGCATGGAGCCCACGGCACCGTTAAAGGCATCCACATCCAGAGCGCTCAGCTGAGCCTGCACCTCTCCCGCAAAGCGGTTGACCGTGAGAAAGCCCACGGCAAGCAGCACCAGCATGACGGTCAGCAGGGCGGCGATGCAGGTGAGCAGACGGTTTTGCTTTTTCATCAGCGCCGTTTGCCCGTCCTCCGGGCGATAGGTGTTTTCCTGTTTCACGGCAGTCCCTCCCAAAGCATAGTGTTTCTTTGATTTTACCCCCCAAAAGCGGCCTTGTCAATCATTCCCACGGGAAATGCCGCCCTTTCTCTCCGCATTTGTTTTCTCTTGCATCCCGCAGAGTTTTCCGATACAATACAGGAAGAAGGGAGGCTTTTGCATGTCTGAAATCATTCTCTCGCCCGAACGTCTGGAGGATATCCGCGGGTATATCGCCCGGCGCTGGATCCCGCCCCAGCCGGAGGCTGTCCAATACAATGCGATGCCCCGCGCCGACAAGCGCAAGCCCGGTCTGTCTTTTTGGAAAAAGGCCTCTGACGCCGCTCCCTCCGCTTCCGCGCCCACCGGCGCCAATGCACCGTCCGCCGATCTGTCCGTCCATGGGGAGGAGTCCGCCATCGCCGGGCTGGAAAGCGCCCTGCAGGAACGTCTGCGCCACGCGGACGAGACCTTTTCCCAAGCGCTCAGCCGCATCCTGCGGGAAAAGGATCTCACAGAGCCGGAGGTATACAACCGGGTGTTTATGGATCGCAAGCTGTTCAGCAAGATCCGCAACGCCCCCGACTATCAGCCCACCAAGCGCACTGCCCTGCTGCTGGCAATCGGCCTGCAGCTCAATCTGGACGAGACCCGGGACTTTATCGGCAAGGCGGGCTTTGCCCTCACCCGCAGCTCCCGCGCCGATATCATTGTAGAGTATTTCCTCCTCCACCGGATTTATGACATTCAGGAAATCGACGAAACCCTGTACTCCTTCGGCGAACCCACGCTGAACAAATAAGTCACGCAAAAAGAAAAAGCCCCCGTGGGGGCTTTTTTCTTTTGCTGAAAATGTTTAAAAGCCGCGCTCTTCAAAGTCGGCCTCGATGCTGGCCTTCCATTTGCTGTCCAGCTTTTTGTTTTTGCGCAGGTTGGAGATGGCGGCGCCCACCGTTTCAAAATTGAGCTCCACGCCCTTGGCGTCGGGAGTGTAGCGCACGGCGCGGTCGGCGTGGATACCAAAGCGTCCCGCGGCCGAGATGGCGTCCATGTTCGCGCCAAGGAAGAGGAACTCCCAGCCCTCCTTTTCCTGCATGCGGGTGACCATCTCCTTCACCTGGGGATAGCGGTATTCCCGGGAGGCGTTTTCCATGCCGTCGGTGGTGACCACAAAAACAGTCTTGGAGGGCTTTTCCTCGGGAAGAGCCCGGGCGTGGATGGCGGAAATGCGGCTGATGGCGCCGCCCAGCGCATCCAGCAGCGCGGTAGAGCCCCGGACGAAATAGTCCTTTTCGGTGATGTCGGCCACCTCGCGGATGTCCCGGCGATCGTGGAGCACCTCGCACCGGTCGTCAAACAGCAGGGTGGTCACCCATGCCCGGCCGTGCTCTTCCTTTTGCTTGTGAAGCATGGCGTTGAATCCGCCCACGGTGTCGCTCTCCAGCCCGCCCATGGATCCGCTGCGATCCAGCAGGAAGACGATTTCGGTGAGGTCATTGGTCTTTTGGGTTTCCTTGCAGTTCTCTTTCATGGCTTGCGCCCTCCTTTTCTTTGATGGCTCTATTGTAAAAGAAAAGCAGGGCGCTGTGGTCGCC
>CADBTM010000082.1 GCA_902797555.1 Oscillospiraceae bacterium | reverse complement strand
TTAAGCAGCGCCAGCTCGGCGGGATCCTCCTGACCGATGTCGTAAAGCTGCTCGTTCAAAATGCCCTTGATCCCGTGGGCCGCGCCCAAAACTCTGGTGATGCAGCCGCTTTTCAGCGCCTCGTCAAACACGCCGTAGGCGCTGGCGTTGATGACCGACGTGGGGCCGCCCGACTGCCCGAAGATACAGGCTCCGCGAAGTTCCATAATGCAGTTCCTCCGTATTTGTAATCAAAGAATCCAGATTTCTTTCATTCTATCACAAGAAAAGCGTGAAATCAATGTTGCAACGCAAGAAAAGGAATGATAAAATAGATTCGGAGACAAATACCATTACTTTTTGGGAGGAACGTTCTATGCCACTGGTTACCACAAAGGAAATGTTTGAAAAAGCCTATGCTGGAGGCTACGCCATCGGCGCCTTCAACGTCAACAACATGGAGATCATCCATGGCATCACCGAGGCCGCTCAGCTGGAGCAGTCCCCCGTGATCCTGCAGGTTTCGGCAGGCGCGCGCAAATATGCAAAGCATATCTACCTCACCAAGCTGGTGGAGGCCGCCATCGCCGACACCGACCTTCCCATCGCCCTCCATCTGGATCACGGCGAAAACTTTGAGATCTGCAAGGCCTGCATCGACGGAGGCTTTTCTTCCGTGATGATCGACGGCAGCAAGCACAGCTTTGAGGACAATATCGCCATGACCCGTCAGGTGGTGGAATACGCCCACGCTCACGGCGTGGTGGTGGAAGGCGAGCTGGGCAAGCTGGCCGGCATCGAGGACGCGGTCAACGTTTCGGAGGCCGACGCCATGTTCACCAACCCCGCCGAGGTGGAGGAGTTCGTCACCCGCACCGGTGTGGATTCGCTGGCCATCGCCATCGGCACCAGCCACGGCGCCTACAAGTTCAAGCCCGGCGTCAAGCCCCAGCTGCGGTTTGACATTCTGGAAGAGGTGGGACGGCGTCTGCCCGGCTTCCCCATCGTGCTCCACGGCAGCTCCTCCGTCCCCCAGGAGTTTGTCCGGATCGTCAACCAGTACGGCGGAGCCATGCCCGACGCCATCGGCATCCCCGAGGAGATGCTCCGCGAGGCCGCCAAGATGGCCGTCTGCAAGATCAACATCGACTCTGACCTGCGCCTCGGCATGACCGCCGCCATCCGCAAGCATCTGTACGAGCATCCCGACCATTTCGATCCCCGTCAGTATCTCAAGGACGGCCGGGACGCCCTGCGGGATATGGTGCGGCACAAGATCCGCGACGTGCTGGGCTCCAGCAATACCATCTGATTTTCTTGGGCTCACAAGCAGGCCTTGTGAGCCCACATTCTATTATTGGGAGGATCATTTTATGAAGCCCCTGGAACTGGATCAGTTTCTGCAGTATAAGTTTTTGTCCGATGTGCGGTTTTCTCCCGATGGCAAGCGGGCAGTCTTTGTGGTGCGCTCGGCCGACGAAAAGGAGAACAATTACCCCGCCTATCTCTATCTCTATGAAAACGGCAAGGAGAAGCGCCTGTCCGGTCTGGGACAGGAGGGCTCCTTCTTCTGGGAGGACGACACCCATGTGCTCTTTCCCGCCTGCCGCACACCCGCCGAAAAAAAGCGTCAGGAGGCGGGGGAGAGCTTTACCTCCTATTACCGTCTGGCGGTAGACGGCGGCGAGGCGCAGCCCGCCTTTGAGCTGCCCCTTTCCGCGGGCGAACTGTTTCCCATGGACGACGGCCGGTACTATTTCTGCGCTCAGATCAACCGGGACGAGCCCGACGCCTATCTGCTCTCCAAGGAGGACAAGGAGAAAAAGATCGCCGAAAAGAAAAAGGACGCCGATTATGAGGTGCTGGAGGAGCATCCCTTCTGGTTCAACGGCGGCACCTTCCGCAGCGGCGAGCGCACCGCCCTCTTCGTGTATGACAGCAAGGACGGCTCGGTGCGCCGCATGACCGAAGGGGACACCGATGTGAGCAGCGTGGCCTGGGCGGGCGGCAAGCTGTGGTTCCTGTGCGAGACCTATCGGGGCGTCTCCAATTTCCTTCAGCCCGGCCTGTCCTGCTGTGATCCCGCCACGGGGGAGGTCACCTGCATCTATCCCCAGAACACCCGCTTTTTCAAGGCTCTGGAGGCGTGGAACGGCGGCCTGCTGGTTCTGGTCTCCGACGGGGAAACCCATTCCTACGAGCAGGCTCCCGCCGCCTGCTTCTACGACGTGCACACAGGAACGCTGACCCGGATCTGTGAGAGCGTGGGGAACTATTACAACTCCACCGGCTCGGATTGCCGTCTGGGCGGCGGATACGGCTTTAAGGCCACGGAAAAGGGTATTTTCTTCTGCTCTACCCAGTGGGGCAACTGCCATGTGCGCAAGCTGGACGAGACCGGCGCCATCACCCCGGTCTGGGAAGGCACCGGCACGGTGGATTGCTTTGACGTGGCGCCCGACGGCAGCATTCTCGCCGTCGCCATGGTGGAAAACCGTCTGCAGGAGCTGTACGCTCTGGAAGACGGCGCACTGCGCAAGCTGACCGGGCTGAACGACGAGGTTCTGCGCGATCGCTATGTTTCGGGCTATGAGCGCATCACCCTCCAGAGCGAAGGGGAGGAGATCGAGGGCTGGATCCTCAAGCCCATGGACTATGACCCGAACAAGACCTATCCCGCCATTCTGGACATTCACGGTGGCCCCCGCACGGTCTATGGGGAGATCTTCT
This sequence comes from Oscillospiraceae bacterium, assembly GCA_902797555.1. Taxonomy (GTDB): domain Bacteria; phylum Bacillota; class Clostridia; order Oscillospirales; family Butyricicoccaceae; genus UBA4644. Next base: position 6,178 of record CADBTM010000082.1, on the reverse strand, counting down.
TCCACGAGATGCAGTTCTGGGCGGGGCAGGGCTATTTCGTCTTTTTCTGCAACCCCATCGGCTCGGACGGCAGGGGAGATGACTTTGCCGATATCACCGGCCGCTACGGCGTCCACGACTTCCGGAATCTCATGGACTTTACCGACGCCGTGCTGGAAAAGTATCCTCAGATCGACCGGAGCCGCGTTGCCGTCACCGGCGGCAGCTATGGCGGATTCATGACCAACTGGATCGTGGGTCACACCCACCGCTTCTGCTGCGCCGCCACCCAGCGGAGCATCGCCAACTGGATCAGCTTTTACGGCACGTCGGATATCGGAATCCACTTTGGCGAATACCAGACTGCGGCCAACATTGTGGATTCTCCCGAAAAGATGTGGCAGCAGTCTCCCATGAAGTATGCCGTCAATTTCCGCACGCCCACGCTGATCATTCACTCCGACTGCGACTATCGGTGCCCCATCTCCGAGGGCTATCAGATGTTCACCGCGCTGCAGGAGCAGGGCGTTCCAACCCGCATGGTGGTTTTCCACGGGGAAAACCACGAGCTCTCCCGCTCCGGCAAGCCCACCCATCGAGTGCGCCGACTCACCGAGATCACGAATTGGTTCAAGAAATATACCGATAAGTAAAAACGGACGAATGAGGCGGACGCCGCATCCCCGCACCCTGTAGGGTGCGGGGATTTTTTTACGCTGCGGGGGTCAGAACAGACTCGCCGTTCTGCGCCGCGTCCAGCATGGCTTCGATGGAGATTCCATAGCCCCGTGTGGGATCATTCATCAGCACATGGGTGACGGCACCCACCAGCTTTCCATCCTGCAAAATGGGCGAGCCGCTCATGCCCTGTACGATCCCTCCGGTGATGCGCAGCAGGTCGGGATCGGTGATCTCCACCATCATATCCCGCCCTACGTCGTCCCCCTCGGGATAGACCCGGAGGATGCGCACGTCAAAGGTCTGGCGCTCGATGCCCGATACATTGCAGATCACGGTGGCGTCGCCCTCCCGGATGGCCGATCGGGGCGCGGTCTCCACCGCCTCGGCGCCCGCCCACAGCGTTTTGTCGGTGAGCACGCCGAAGATGCCAGCGTCGGAGTTTTCCCGCAGTGTGCCCTGATCCCGGACGAGGTCAAAGCTGCCGCACAGCTGCCCGGGGGTGCCTTTTTTGCCCTGCTCCACCGATTCCACCGACGAGGCCATCAGCGAGCCCCGCCCAAAGGGGATGCGCATGCCCGTGTCGGCGTCACAGATGCCGTGTCCCAGCGCGCCGAAGGCGCCCGTCTCGGGATCCACAAAGGTCACCGTGCCGATACCCGCCACGCTGTCCCGCACCCATGCGCCGATGCGATGACAGTCCAGCGACGGATCATAGACCGCGGTGACGGTCTGTGTGCGAAGCGCATCGTCCCGCAGCAGGGTAAAGACCGCCTCCTCGCCCTCCATCCGGGAGAGCATCCGGGTGAGATCCTCGTTGGAGCCGATCTCCTCCCCGTTGAGGGTGAGCAGCACATCCCCCATCTTCAGTCCGCCGTCCTTTGCGGGACAGGTGCCCGTCCGCTCCAGCTGGGCAAAGCCCACCACCATGGTGCCGGGAGAAAACAGCTTGATGCCGGTGGTGCGCCCCAGCGGGATCAGGCGATCGCCGATGCGGGGCAGGGGAGCCTGCCCTTCCGCCATATCCCCCGTGGGAATGGCCAGCGGCCGGGAAAAGCTTCCCACCGCCTGAGCGCCCGGGGGAAAGAGCACCGTTCCCAAAGACAGACACAGTCCCACGGCCAGCGCTGCAATGCCGATGCTTTTGAAACGAAGGTTTTGCATTGTTTTCCTCCTTTCCAACAGCGTTAGTATGGCGCATTTTTGCCTGGAAAAACCGAGGTTTTTGCCGGAAAACGTGTTATTATTTGAAAAAATATGAGAAAAACCGGAACAGGATATAGACAAAAGTAGGTTCTTTTTGCTATACTGTAACCAAGTATAAGCCGTAAAAGGCCGACTGTTTCAAAATTTTATTTTCAGAAGGGAGAACGGACTTATGGGACTGATCAAAGCGGCATTGGGTGCTGCCAGCGGCGTGCTGGCCGACCAGTGGAAAGAATACTTTTATTGTGAGGCTCTGCCCACCGACATTCTTGCGGTAAAGGGCCGCAAACGGGTCTCCGGCCGCTCCAGCAATAAGGGGAGCGACAACATCATCTCCAACGGCTCGATCATCGCCGTGGCCGACGGCCAGTGCATGCTCATCGTCGAGCAGGGCAAGATCGTCGACGTGTGCGCCGAGCCGGGCGAATACACCTACGACATCTCTTCCGAGCCCTCTATCTTCACCGGCAACCTGGGCGAGGGTATCCTGAATCTCTTTAAGGAGATCGGCAAGCGCTTTACCTTTGGCGGCGAAGCCCCCAAGGATCAGCGCGTCTATTACTTCAACACCAAGGAAATCACCGGAAACAAGTACGGCACCCCCAATCCCGTGCCCTTCCGCGTGGTGGATCAGCGCGCCGGCATCGACATCGATATCTCCATCCGCTGCTTTGGCGAATACAGCTACAAGATGACCAACCCCCTGCTGTTCTACACCAACGTGTGCGGCAACGTGACCCAGGACTATGACCGCGCCCAGCTGGACAGCCAGATGAAGAGCGAGCTGCTCACCGCGCTGCAGCCTGCCTTTGCCCGCATTTCCGAGATGGGCGTGCGCTATTCCGCTCTGCCCGGCCACACCACCGAGCTGTCTGAGGCCCTCAAGCAGGAGCTGAGCGCAAAATGGAGCGAGTTCAGAGGCATCGAGATCCAGCAGGTCGGCGTTTCCTCCGTCAAGGCCAGCGACGAAGACGAGGCCATGCTCAAGGAGATGCAGAAGGCTGCCGCTTACCAGAATCCCGGCCTTGCTGCCGCCACTCTGGTCAACGCACAGGCCAACGCCATGCAGGATGCCGCCAAGAATCCCAACGGCGCCGCCATGGGCTTTTTCGGCATGAATATGGCGCAGAATGCGGGAGGCTTCAACCCCCAGACCCTGTACCAGATGAACGCCCAGCAGCAGGCGCAGCAGCCCGCGCCCGCCGCTCCCGCCGCTCCCGCTGCCGACGCATGGACCTGCCCCTCCTGCGGCAAGAGCGTCACCGGCAAGTTCTGCCCCGAGTGCGGCACCAAAAAGCCGGAAGCTCCCCAGAAGGAAGGCTGGACCTGCCCCACCTGCGGCGCGGTGAACACCGGTAAGTTCTGTGCCGAGTGCGGCGCGAAGAGACCTGCCGGCGCCCCCATCTATCGCTGCGACAAGTGCGGCTGGACGCCCGCCGATCCCGCACATCCCCCCAAATTCTGCCCCGAGTGCGGCGACCCCTTTGACGACAACGATCTGCAATAACCAAAGGAGGTGTGCCCATGCCGGCACAAGTAACCAACTATCAATGCCCGGCCTGTACCGGACCGCTCCACTTTAACGGGCGCTCCGGCAAGCTGGAATGCGAATACTGCGGCAGTTCCTTTACGGTGGAGGAGGTCGAAGCCCTCTACAAAAAAGAGGATGAGCAGGCCGCCCAGGCACAGCAGCAGCTCAACGCGGCGCAGGCTGCGGCGCAAAGCGCCCAGCACGAAGGCGAGTGGGAGGAGACCTCCTCCGACAACTGGGGCGCCGATGCCGCCCATATGCGGGCTTACAGCTGCCCCTCCTGCGGTGCCGAGCTGATCTGCGACGACACCACCGCCGCCACCAGCTGCCCCTATTGCGGCAACCCCACCATCGTCCCGGGACAGTTTTCCGGCGTTCTTCGCCCGGATTACGTCATCCCCTTCAAGCTGGACAAAAAGGCTGCCGTAGAGGCGCTGAAAAACCATTACAAGGGCAAAAAGCTTTTGCCCAAAACCTTTACCAACGCAAACCACATCGAGGAGATCAAGGGCGTCTACGTCCCCTTCTGGCTGTATGACGGCACGGCGGACGCCGATCTGATCTTTGAGGCCACCCGCTCCCATGTTCACACCCACGGGGACGAGGAGATCACCGTCACCGAGCACTATCAGGTGCGCCGGGCGGGCACGGTGGACTTTGAGGCCATCCCGGTGGACGCCTCCACCAAGATGCCCGACGAGCATATGGACGCCATCGAGCCCTTTGATTACAGCGAGCTCAAGCCCTTCTCCAACGCCTATCTGCCCGGGTTTTTGGCCAACAAGTATGACGAGACCCAGGAGGAGTGCGCCGAGCGCGCCGACACCCGGGCGGTCAACACCGCCGTGGATATGATCGCCTCCACCGTCACGGGCTATACCACCGTAGATGCTGTCTCCCGCAATGTGCGGCTCCACCGTGGCAAGGTGCATTACGCCCTCATGCCCGTGTGGCTGCTCAGCACCAAATGGCAAAACCAGAATTTCCTCTTTGCCATGAACGGTCAGACCGGAAAAATGGTGGGCGACCTGCCTGTGGATAAGGGCAAATACTGGGCTTGGTTCGGCGGCATCGCTGCAGGCGTGGCCGCTGTGATGGCCGTGCTGCTGTGGCTGCTGTAAGGAGGGAAATGCCATGAAAAAGAAACTGTTTTGCCTCCTGATCCTCGTCTCGGTGCTGTTCTGCCTCACCGTTCCCGCCTTTGCGGAAGGGGAAGAGGTCGGTTACATCCTGTACGATTTGGACAATTTCTTCACCGATTCCGACATGGAAAGCCTTGACAGCCGTTCGGACGCCATCGCCGGGCAATACGGCGTGGCCGTGTATCTGGTGGTGCTCAATGACTATACCGAATACACCAACGGCGACGTGCGCCAGTGCGCTGAGGATATCTTCGAGTATTACCAGCTGGGTCTGGGCGAGGATCAAAACGGCGTGATGCTGCTGCTCAGCATGAACGAGCGGGACTATGCCCTCATCGCCCACGGAGATATCGCCAACGCGGCCTTTACCGATTACGGCAAGGACGTGGTTTCCGACGAGTTTTTGCCCTATTTCCGCAACAACGACTGGATGGGCGGCTTTGCGGCCTATCAGGACGCCTGTGAATCCCTGCTGTGGCAGGCCGCCAACGGAACGCCTGTGGACGTCCCCGGCTATGATGCCGAGCCCGCCGATATGACGGGCGTCAAGGCTGGCGCGAATGTGGCCGTGCCCGCTCTGGTCAGCCTGATCGCCTGCGGCGGGATGAAGCGCTCCATGAAGTCCACCCGCCGCCAGACCGGCGCTTCCCGCTATGTGCGGCAAAACGGCGTCAATCTGTACGCCCAGTCCGATCTGTTCACCGGCCGTACCCAGACCGTCCGCGTGATCCATAAGGAGACCCGCAGCTCGGGCGGAGGCGGTACCACCGTCAACAGTCACGGATTTTCCGGAAAGAGCGGAAAGTTCTGATCTCATCGGCAAATAATCCTCTGCGCGCCCTGTGCATCCACACGGGGCGCGCTTTGTAATGGCATTCACCTTTACAACGGAAAACACTTGTTTTTTCCGCTGTGGGGCGATATAATAGAAGCAGAAGCACGGAAAGGAAGTGGGCGCGTGAAGCTGTTCCGAAAAAAGCCCGAGGAAAAACCCTTTGTCACCGCCGTCATTCTTGCGGCGGGGTCATCCCGGCGGATGGGTGGGGAAAACAAGCAGATGCTGGAGCTGGGCGGCATCCCCGTGCTGGGCAGGACGCTGCTTGCCTTTGAGGGGAGCCCTTACATCCGGGAGATTGTCATCGCCGCCTCGGAGGACAATGTGGTGCCCTATGCCGACCTGGGTGCATCCCTGGGGATCACCAAGCTGACCCGCGTCATCGCAGGAGGGGCCACCCGGCTGGAGAGCAGCTACAAGGCCTGCTGCCAGATCTCGGACGAGGCAGCCTATATCGCCGTTCACGACGGCGCGCGCCCGCTGGTCAGTCAGAAGGTCATCGCCGATGCCTGTGAAGCTGCTTTCCTTCACACTACCGCTGCTGCAGGCGTTCCCGTTCATGATACCATCAAGCAGGTGGACAGCTCCCGCCACGTGGAGCGGACGGTGGATCGCTCGACCCTGATGGCCATGCAGACACCGCAGGTGGCCGATCGGGCGCTGCTGTTGGCAGCGCTGCAAAGCGCGCTGGAACAGGGAGCGGAGGCCACCGACGAGTGCGCCGCGCTGGAGCGCATGGGCGTACGGCCGTATATTTCGGAGGGCGCCTTTGAGAATATCAAAATCACCACCCCCACCGATCTGCGG
>CADBTM010000081.1 GCA_902797555.1 Oscillospiraceae bacterium | reverse complement strand
GAGCGAGGTCACCGGCAGCTTGCGGTTTTTGTCGATACGGACGTAGAAGATATCGTTCACATCGGTCTCATATTCGAGCCAAGCGCCGCGATAAGGAATGACCGTGCAGGTGTGACAGGTCTTCTCGGGGCGGTCGTTGTTCAGGCCGTAATACATACCGGGCGAGCGGACGATCTGGGAAACGATCACTCGTTCGGCGCCGTTGATGATGAAAGTCCCGCTGTCGGTCATCAGCTGGAAATCCCCCATAAAGATTTCCTGCTCCTTGATCTCCTCGGTCTCCTTGTTGCGGAGGCGGATCCGCACCTTCAGGGGCGCAGCATAGGTTGCATCCCGCTCCTTGCATTCGATAATGCTGTATTTCGGGGTGTCCTCCAGCGTGTAGTCCAGGAAAGAAAGCTCCAGATTGCCGGTATAGTCCGAGATGGCGCCCACGTCTTTAAAGACGGCGCGCAGTCCCTCGTCCAAAAACCACTGGTAGGATTTTTTCTGGACCTCGATGAGGTTGGGCATCTCCAAAATCTCGTCGGTTCTGGAGAAGCTCTTACGGATCTTTTTTCCGCAGCGAAGATCTTTCATCGGTTGCCTCACTCCATTTCTATATTTTCAAACATTTTATCGCCCTGGATTAGATACGCCGGGCTCCGTTGTTTCTTTTCGCACAAAAGAGCTTGCCTTTTTCGCGGCTTTCTTGTATACTGAAAATCGTAAAAAAGGGCACACTGTACCCATGATGGTACAGTTTTTTATTTTAACACCCTTTTTTGTACAAGTCAACTGTTTTTCACAAAAAATTTCGTAAAAAACGCCCTATTGACAAAAACGCCGCCGCGTGGTATCACGCGGCGGCATTTTTCATTTCCATCAAAGATACTTTTTCAGTTTTGCCAGCCGTTTCAGTGCTTCTTCCAGCACCTCTTCCCTTCTGGCAAAATGCAGGCGGATGAGATGATTCACCGGCTCGCGGAAAAAGCTGGAGCCCGGCACGGCGGCGACGCCGACCTCCCGGATCATCCACTCGCAGAACTGCATGTCCGTCCATCCGGCAAACTGAGGCTTTGCCAAAAAGTCGGAAATATCCACCATAATAAAATAGGAGCCCTGAGGCACGGTGTGCTTGATGCCGATCTCGTCCAGTCCCCGAACGAACAGATCCCGTTTGCGGGTATACATCTCGTTGAACCAGCGATAATAGTCCTCTCCCATGCGGAAGCCGGCGCAGGCGCTTTCCTGCAAGGGGCCTGCAGAGCCCGCGGTGAGGAAGTCATGGAACTTTTTCGCGTTGTCGACCACCCATTTGGGCGCGATAATAAAGCCGAGACGCCATCCGGTGATGGAAAAGGTCTTGGAAAGCGAATTGCAGGTGATGGTGCGCTCAAACCCGCCGGGCAGGGACGCGGCGTGAACGTGCACATTGGGGGCGAACACGATGTGCTCGTACACCTCATCCGTGACAACAAAGGCGTCGTACTTTTCCGCAAGGTGAAGGATCAATGCCAGCTCATCCCTGGTAAACACCTTTCCGCAGGGATTGGAGGGATTGCAGATCAGGATCGCCTTGGGATGCTGCTGGAATGCTGCCTCCAGCACGGCGGGATCAAAGGCAAAGGAAGGCGGCACCAGCGGCACAAAGATGGGCTGTGCGCCGCTGATGATCATATCGGCATTATAGTTTTCATAAAACGGGCTGAAGAGGATCACCTTGTCTCCGGGGTTGCAGATGGTCATCATCACCGATACCATGGCTTCAGTGGAGCCGCAGGTAACGATGACCTCGTTTTCCGGATCGAGCTCCCGCCCAAACCGTTTGGAATAGGTTTCGGCGATGCATTTACGCAGGGGCAGCGTTCCATATGGGATGGGATACTGATGCTGCATGCCGCCCACTGCGTTGGCCTTGAGGGCATCCAGGATCTCCTGCGGCGGGTCAAAGTCGGGAAAGCCCTGAGACAGATTGATGCTCCCCTCGGTTTCATAGCAAATGCGGGTCATACGGCGTATGACAGAATCGGTAAAGGTTCCGACCCGATGGCTGAGTTGCGGCATAATGGCGCCTCCTTCGTCGGAGAAATATAGTGTATTTTAGCGCTTTGCACGGAAAAAGTCAATGTGCTTTCCGAAGATTTCCCGAAAACGCCTGCCGAAGCAGCGGCACAAGCGCCTCCGCCATAAAGAAAAATCCAAGATCATTGGGGTGGCTGTTGTCCACCGTAGCGTTCTCCCCTCCGGTACGGGCAAAGAGCAGGCTTCCGTCCAAAAACTCTACCGCCCGATCGCCTCGCTTGCGGGCATTCTCTGCCGTTGCGCGGAGGATCTCCTTTCTTTGCTGTTCCTCTCCGGTGAGATGGAGCTTTGGCCGGGACAGGACGATCACAGGCGTGTGGGGATGGGTTTTCCGAAAACGGAGAAACAGCGGCTCGTGGGTGGCGAGCAAGTGCTGCGCGGTGGGAGCGTTGTTGTCATAGTCATATACAAAAACAGAGCAATCCAGTCCGGCGATATAATCCGCCATGACCGGCTCTCCGCAGGCGCTGCCCGAAAAGCCCAAATTGATATGATCGCAATCCATCCACTGGGAAAGCATGGCCGGATAGGCGTTGGCCGGTCGGGAGGCGCACCCGCCTTGAGTGATGGACGAGTCGTAATAGAGCACCGGCTTTTCGATCGCATACGGCCGGGCCGGCGCAAGCTCCGCACTCTGCTGCACGCCGATCTCCAGCGAACGGACGCCGCAATAGAGCGGAAAATGAATCGTGATCTGGCGCATACGCTTTTCCCCCGCGGTCAAAAGCGACGTGTACCCCTCCGTTACACCGAAGGGCGGGATGTAGCTGCCCACAAAACGATCCTTTTCCGCCTCGGTGACGGTCAGGTCAAAGCCCGTGCTGCCCGTCAGGGCGAAGTGGGGCATTTTATTGATGCCCGTCAACGTGACGCGGATGGCGATATATTCCGAATCGGTGCAAAACCGCACCCGCCCGCCGGCGGTGTTGCAGTTGAGCTGCGCCACACCCGGGCTGGTTTGCTCCGCGACGCTCTGCGGCATGCGGACAAAGCAGTCTTCTGTTTCGCTCCACATCACACCGTGAATGGAAAAGGGCTGGCTTTTGCAGTCCCGAAACACGATATCCGTCCGTCCCGCATAGGCGGAAACGCGGAAATTGCGGTCGATTTCTTCGATTTTCATCGATCTCACCTCGTCGATTATTATACAATACCCGCACAATAAAAACAAGGCGGGGTTTCCCCCGCCCATTGAAAGAGATCAGACCTCACGGTTGACGATTCGGTAGACATAGTCCATATCCAGTCCCCCGCGCACGGCGTCTGCCAGCAGATCGTATTGCCGTTCCTTATACTCCAGAAGATCAAAGGTGCCGAGCCGGGCATAGTCAACGCCCTTTTGGGCACACAGCGCTTTGAGCACCGCTTCTGTCACTCCGGGGGCGTCAAAGATCCCGTGGATATAGCTTCCGTAAATGTTTCCCCCGCCATAGACGGGACGCCGCTCGCCGCTGCGGCCCATATGAATCTCATAGCCCTCATACTTGAGCCCGCTCAGTCCGGACAGCAGCCCTTCCACCGTTCCGAACACGCCGCTGGTCTGAGTCTGCACCTTCTGACCCTCAAAGACAGTTTCATGCTCCAACAGACCCATTCCCGCAAGCTCGGTGATTCCCGCCGCTTCCACCTGATCGGGATCGGAGATGCGTTTCCCCAGCATCTGAAATCCACCGCAGATGCCGAATACCAGCGTTCCACGACTGGCCGCCTGCAGGATCCTGGCTTCCAGACCGCTTTCCCGCAGCCATTTCAGATCGGCGATGGTGCTCTTTGTACCGGGGATGAGGATCATATCGGGCTCATGCAGGTCATTGGTGGAAGTCACATAGCGCAGAGAGACGTTTTCAAACCGCTCGAAGGGGCTGAAATCGGTGAAATTGGAGATGCGTGGCAGGCGGATCACCGCGATGTCCAGCAGCTTGCGGGCAGTGTCCCGATGAAAACGCTCGGTGAGGCTGTCCTCATCGTCGATATCCACATGGGTATACGGCACAACGCCCACCACCGGTACCTTGCACAGCTCTTCAAGAATCTTCAGTCCGGGCTCGAGAATGGCGCGGTCGCCGCGAAACTTGTTGACAATCGTACCCTTGATCCTGCGTCGCTCGTCCTCCTCCAGCAGTGCAACCGTGCCGTAAAGCTGGGCAAAAACGCCGCCCCGATCGATATCTCCCACAAGAAGGACCGGGGCGTCCACCAGCTTGGCCAGCCCCATGTTGACGATGTCCTCCTGCTTGAGGTTGATTTCGGCTGGGCTGCCCGCGCCCTCGATGACAATGATGTCATAGTCCTGCGCAAGGCTGTTGTAGGCCTCCATCACAGCGGGGATATATTCCCGTTTGCGCTTGTAGTATTCCATCGCACGCATATTGCCCTGTACGACGCCGTTGACGATGACCTGACTGCCTACGTCGGTGGTTGGCTTGAGCAAAATGGGATTCATACGCACGTCGGGGGCGATGCCGGCAGCCTCCGCCTGCACCACCTGTGCTCTGCCCATTTCGCCGCCCGTCTTTGTGATGAAGGAATTGAGCGCCATATTCTGGCTTTTGAACGGCGCGACACGATAGCCGTCCTGTTTGAAAATCCGGCACAGTCCGGCAGCAAGCAGGCTTTTCCCCGCATTGGACATGGTGCCCTGAATCATGATATTCTTTGCCATTTTATCCACCTCTTTTGATGTGGGCAAGCGCATCAATCAGCTTTGCATTCTGCGCATGGCGTTTGACAGCCACGCGGTACCACCCTGCCCCAAGTCCGCTGTAATTGCTGCAATCCCGAATCTGGACTCCGTAAGGCAGGATCGCCTCGCCCAGCCCCGCATCTCCGAAAAACAGAATGAAATTCGCTTGAGACGGAACCACTGTAAAGCCAATTTGCCTGAGATGCTCTTCCATCCACGGGCGTTCTGTCTGGATGATTTCCCGCCCGGCAGAAACAAACCCGGTTTCCCTCATCGCAGCGATTCCGGCCGCCTGCGCCGGGAGGGATACGTTCCACGGCTGAACGGCAGAACCCATCTTTTGCAGCAGTGCCTTGTCCCCGCTGAGACAGTAGCCCAGCCGTAGTCCCGCCATGCCATAGCTTTTTGTAAATGCCCTGAGCAAAAACAGAGTGGGATGCGCGGTCAAAAGATTCTTCAGGCTGTCCCCTTTCCAGCCGTCGGACAGTTCCAGAAAGCACTCGTCCACAAACAGTCGGCACCCCATCCGCTCGCACAGATCGACGGTGGCAAGGAGCACCTTTTGCGGGATGAGCCTGCCGGTGGGATTGTTGGGGTTGCACAGAAAGACAGCGTCAGGCGTGTGAAGCCGTATCGACTGCAAAAAGTCTTCTTCCAATGGGAAATCCTTGTCCGGAAGCATGAAATGCTCAATCACTTTACAGCCGTTTTGCTGCAAGGCATTTGCATATTCGGAAAACGTGGGAACAGGCATCAGCACCGTTTGCGGTCTCGCAGCGGCACAAAAGGAAAAAATCAGCTCTGCCGCACCGCAGCCGCATAGGATCTGATCCTCCGGGATGCCCTCTTTTTGGGCAATGGCTGCCACCAGTGCCCTGCAATAGGGATCCGGATAGCAATCCAACCGGTCGGCACAGCCGATCACGGCACGCTTGACGGACTCCGGCGTGCCGAGGGGGTGGATATTGGAGGAAAAGTCCAGAGTCTCTTCCCTGCCGAACAGGTCGCCGCCATGGGGATTCTTTGTCTGATAGAGCATCGTTTCGCCTCTTACAACAGAATGAGCAGCTTGATCCCTGCAAACAGAATCAAGCCCAGAATCGCCGTCAGGTACAGCAGACGGCAAGCGCGTGGAATGTCCTCAATTTCTATCTCCCGGATCGGATCGCCGATATACTTTTTCTTGTGCAGGACGCCGTGGTACCACGCATCTCCTGCCAATCGCAGATCCAGCAGTCCCGCGCACACCGATTCGGTTTGGGCGGAGTTGGGGCTGGCGTGATTGTAGCGATCCCGCCGATAGATCTTCCAGCCGTTTTTCCGATCCATCCGTAAAAAAGTGCCGGCGGCAAGCATCAGAAGCGCTGACAGGCGGGCGGGAAGAAAGTTCATCACGTCGTCCATTTTTGCGGGTACAAGTCCGATATTTTTGTAAGGCGGCTCCACATAGCCCAGCATGGAATCCATGGTGTTGACCGCCTTGTAGAAAAAGCCCAGCGGAGCGCCGCCGATCGCAAGAAAGATCAGCGGGGCAATCACACCGTCAGAAGTGTTTTCGGCCACCGTCTCCACCGCGGCGCGGGCGACGCCTTTTTCGTCCAGGCGCTGGGTGTCCCGGCCAACGATCATGGAGACCGCATACCGGGATGCATTCAGATCGCCGGTTCTGAGGGCGGAATACACCTTCATGCTCTCGTCCCGCAGGGATTTTGTCGCCAGCACCTGCCAGCACATGATGCTCTCCACGCAAAGACGAAATGCGGGGTGTACCTTCATGCACAACCAAAGCAACAGCGCAGGGATCGCCGTGGATACGGTCACAACAAGGATCCACAGCACGCCTCCCGCCATGTTTTCCCCAAGAACGGTCTTTGGAAACACCTTGCGCAGCGTTTTGTCCAGAAGGGAGATCAGCTTGCCGATCCACACTACCGGATGGGGAATGCTGTGGGGATCGCCAACGATCAGGTCGATGACAAAGCCGATCAGCATGGCATACAGAGACCACTTCATCCGTCGATCCCCCGCTGCATGGTAAAGATATAAATGGGGTTTTGTCCGGTCATCAGATGATACCGTCCCGCCGTTCTGCCCCGGGCCACTGTCATGGAAACGATCTCGGTCTCTCCCCCGGTAAACTCGCCCAAAAGCTCGGTGAGCTCGGCCACCGATTCCAGCGTGATCGCTGTGGCAACGATGCGCGCCCTCGGGTTTTTATCCAGAATCAGAGTGACAATGTCCCGCAGGTTGCCCGACGAGCCGCCGATAAACACATGGGTTGGCGCGGCAAGGTCAGCACACGCTTCGGGTGCCGCGCCGGAGATCACGTGGAGATTGTCCGCGTGAAATACATCCTTGTTTTCCGTCAAAAGCTGAACGGCGGCTTCCTTCTTTTCGATGGCATATACCGCACCGTTATAGGCCTGAGAGGCCATTTCGATGGAAACCGAGCCAGTCCCGGCACCCACGTCCCAGCAGATCGAATCCGGTTGAACACGCAGCTTGGACATACACACCGCCCGCACCTCGCTCTTGGTCATGGGAACCACGCCGTCCTCCCCGCTGCCCCGCAAAAAGGCGCTGTCGGGCAGACCGAAAAAGGGCGCTTCTCCGGCGTTGTCGTTTTCGATGAGCGCCACACTGAGAGGTTGGAAGCAGCCGTTTTGCAGAGCTTCCGCCGTTCCTCGGGTGATGCGTTCGTCGGGATAGCTGAGACGTTCGCCCACGCTGACGCGCACATCACCAAGTCCGGCGTCAGACAGCCTGCGGCAAAGATTTGCCATGCCGTTCTCGCCGCCCACAAGGGCAAACACTCTGGAATTGCGGCGCACATCGGGAGCGATATCATGATCCCGTCCGTGAACGCTGACCGGCACGACATCCTCATAGGAAACGCCCAGCCGAGCGCACAGAACGGAAAGAGAACTAAGTCCCGGGAGCACGCGCACCGTGCAATTCATAAGCAGCGGAAGCAGCTTTTTCGTTCCGCTGAAAAAGCCGCTGTCTCCCGACATGACCACCGCAAACCGGCGATGCTCCCGATGGGTGTGGATATACTCTGCGATTTTTTGCGGGGCGATGGCGTCCACACAGGACTGCCAGTCCCCTTTTACAGCCTCCAGCATGCGGGCAGCGCCAATGAGGCAGTCTGCCTGCGCGATAGCCGTCTGCACCTCTTCCGTCATCGCCGCCTTTGCGCCGGGGCCGATGCCCACAACGGCGACCTGCGGACGGAACTCTAACCCGAATCTTTCGCAGATCAGATCGATAGTCCGGGAGAAGCCCACGCCGTCCATCTGGGGCGGACGGCCGATGACCACGGTGGTCACACCGCAAGCCTGCGCTGCGGCGATTTTCTCGTCAAAGCCGCCTGTGGTTCCGCCCTCCTTGGTCACCATCCAGCGGGCATGGATCCCCCGCAGCATGGCCTCGTTGATTTCCTGAGAAAACGGTCCCTGCATGGCGATGATGTGCTTGGGAGCAAACCCTGCCTCTTTGCACAGACGCAGGGAATCGTCCATGGGCAGCACCCGCGCCCACGCCCGTTCCCCAAGGTCGGGAATAACGGTATATTTGTGCAGCTCCTTACTGCCGGTAGTCAAAAGGATATTGCCCTCTGTGCCCGCCAAAAAAACGGCTGCCGCATCGGTATCGGGCACGAACACCGCGTCCTCCGGGACACTGTTGCCCTCCCGCAGAAGGCGCAGATACTCTGTCCCTGTTGCTCTGCACGCCGATACGATGTTTTCGGTGACGATCGGCGCATAGGGATGGGTGGCATCGATCACCAGGTCAAAGGAGTTTTCCCGGAAGAGAGCTTCCATCTCCGTCTCGGTGAGACGCTGGGCGGAAACGCAAAGATTCTTCGCCGGAGCGATCAGCTCTCTGCCGTATTCGGTCGCAACACAGGCCATCAACTCCACAGGCTGGGAGGAAAGAAACTCGATCAGCTCCCGCCCCTCGGTGGTGCCGGCAAACACGCACAGCTTATACACCCCGATACCCCCGAGGCGTTACCATGCGGCCGTCCAGAACCTTCGTCATGGCGTTGCCGACAAAGACCGTGCAGAACATATCCACCTCTGTGTCCTTCAGCTCGCCCAGAGGGAGGATCCTTGCCGACTCCCCTTCCCGGCCGATATTGCGGGCAATCCCGCAAATGCGATCCTCCGGCAGGGTGCGCAGCAAAATCTCGCAGGCGCGGCGCAGATGATCCGGCCGTCCCTTGCTGGCGGGATTGTAGAGGACAATGGACAGATCGGCTTCCGCCGCGGCACACAGCCGCTTTTCGATGGTCTCCCACGAGGTGAGACGGTCGCTCAGGCTGATGACAGCAAAATCGTGGGTGAGCGGCGCTCCGAGGATGGAAGCGCCGCTGCAGGCCGCGGTCAGGCCCGGGATGATCTCGACCTCGGGATTGCTGTCCTCCCCCTTCAGCTCGTAGATGAGGGCAGCCATTCCGTAGATGCCGCTGTCGCCCGAACAGACCATGGCCACATGCTTGCCGCTTTTTGCCTCTTCCAGAGCCATTTCACAGCGCTCTTTTTCCCGGGTCATGGGTGTCGTCAATAACGGTTTTTCCGGATAATACTCCTTTACCAGATCCACATACACATGATAGCCCACGATCACGTCGCACTCCCGCAGGGTACGATCTGCCCGCAGGGTCATGTTGTCACGATCACCGGGGCCGATCCCGATCACACTCAGCTTACCCAAAGCGCACCTCCCATTTCTCTTCTGCCACCGCAACCGTCACGCCGTTTTTCGCCGTTTTGCGGACGATCAGGCGATCGGAAGCGATCTTGGCAGCCCGTTCACATACATTGTCGACACCTGTCACGCTCTTTACAAAGGCGGACGCGGTAAAAACTCCCTTTACAGAAAGGAGCTCGTCCGCAGAGTAAAAACGCACAGGCCAATTCATTTCTTTGCAATACTCCAAAAGTCCCTGCTCCTGCGCCTTGAGGTCAATGGACGCAACACCCTTGACAGCGCGGAGATCCAGACCGTTTTCCAAAAAGACCTCCTCCACCGCCTGGCGAATGCTCTCCAAGGGCGTTCCCTTCCGGCAGCCGATGCCGACAGTGAGCACGGGCGGAATCAGCCGCAGCGTGGTGGAAAACGGTTTTTGCATCCCGGTGGAAATGACGATCCCCGTGTCACCTGTATCTCCCGGCTCAACGCCGGAAGGCAGCTCCGTTCCGATGGGAAAGTCACTTTTCAAAAAAACAGGATGCTCCAGAATGGCGGCAGATACAGCCTTCGCCGCAGCCATATTGTCAATGATACAGCCGTTTTTTGCCGCCCAGGCGTCCACCGAAAACTTGCGGTTGATGTCGGTGGCGGTGGTGATGATCGCCTGCGCGTCCAGCTTGTCCGCCAGTGCGGCGGCCAGCTCGTTTGCTCCGCCGATATGGCCGGACAAAAGAGGGATCACATATTGCCCCAGCTCGTCGATACACAGTACGGCAGGGTCGGTGCGCTTGTCGCGAACATGCGGCGCGATCTCCCGGACGGCGATACCCGCCGCTCCCACAAAAATCAGCGCATCACAGCTTTGAAACAGGGCACCGTAAAAGGCCGGAGTCGGCTTTTCCAGCGGGGCAAAGTCCCCCTGCGCCAGTCGTTGGACGGTAAACGCACGCACATTCCAACCTGCCAGGGCGTCCTTCACGGAAAGCGCCGTTTCACAGCCGCGGCGGCTGTAGGCAAACAGCGCCGCTTTCATTTGGTTGCCTCGCGGAATTCGGTGGTAAAGGTGGGATCATACAGCTTGGATCGGCCGTACTCCCCTTCCAGGCAGTTGCCCACGATGATGAGCGCCGTTTTGGTGAGGCCGCTCTTTTTGACACTTTCGTGAAGGGTTCCCACCGTGCAGAACAGCTGCTTTTCGTCCGGCCAGGTTGCTTTATAGATCACGGCAACCGGGGTATCTTTCCCATATCCGCCCGCCAAAAGCTCCCGCTGGAGGGTTTCCGTAAGGCCGGTGCTCAAAAACAGAATCATGGTAGAGCCGTGCTGCGCCAGCGAACGGATGGATTCGCGTTCGGGCACGGGCGTCCGACCGGCAGCCCGGGAGATGATCACCGTCTGGCTCACGTCGGGCAGAGTGTACTCCACACGAAGCGCAGCCGCCGCGCCGCAAAAGGCACTGACGCCCGGGGTCACGTCATAGTCGATCCCCAGATCCTTGAGCAGGTCAAACTGTTCCCGGACCGCACCGTAAATGCTGGGATCTCCGGTGTGCAGCCGGACGGTGGTCTTGCCCTCCGCCTCAGCGGAGCGCATCACTTCGATCACCTGCTCCAACGTCATTTCTGCGCTGTTATATATTTTACAGCCGGGGTGGGTGTATTCCAGCAGCGCCGGATTGACCAGCGAACCGGCATAGATCACAACATCGGCCTCTTTGAGAAGGCGCGCTCCGCGAACCGTGATCAGATCGGCAGCGCCGCTGCCCGCTCCCACAAAATGTACCATGCTTATCCCTCCAATATCTTTTGAAGCAAGTCTCTTGCTCCTGCGGTTTCTCCCAAAATGCCGTATTCTTTGGAAAAATAGATCGCCTCTGTATGCAAAGCTTCCCCGCCACGATGGGCCAGATGAAAGGAGATCCGCCCAGTGAGACGGTCCAGTGCCAGCGCGCACTTTGCATCGTCCTCTTCCCGCATCAGGCGGATGGCGTCATCGCAGGTGACGCATTCCAGCATCTCACTCACGCATCGCGGCGTAAAGCCCACCGCACCGGCCTGCGCGGCGAGGATCTCCATACGGCAATCGCCATATTTGGAATGGGTGTTCATCATGCCGCCGCCCAGCTTGACCAGCTTGCCCACATGGCCGATGAGCAGCGCGCTGCAAAAGCCCAGCTCCTTGCAGATGTCCAGCGCGTCTCCGATAAAGTTGGAGGTCTGGACAGCGGTCTGCGGGTCGATGCCCAGAGAGCCGCGGATAAACTCCGCCCCGTAATTGCCCGGAGTGAGCAGCACATTTTCCGCGCCGTTTGCCCGCTTTTGCCTCAGCTCCACCCGAATGGTATCCACCAGTGCCTGTTCGCTCATGGGTTCCACAATGCCGGTGGTGCCGAGAATGGAGATGCCGCCCACGATCCCCAAGCGGGGATTAAAGGTCTTTTTCGCAAGTTCTTCCCCTGTGGGCACAGAAATCACCACATCCACGCCGCAGCTCTCATCCAGCAGAGCGCGCACCTCGTCCACATTTTCCCGGATCATTTTCCGTGGGACGGAGTTGATGGCGGCGGCGCCCACAGGCTGATCCAAGCCCCGCTTTGTAACGCGGCCGACGCCGATGCCGCCGTCGATAACGATCTCCCGGTCTTCCCTGCGGGATACCGAAGCATATATCCACGCTCCGCCGGTGACATCGGGATCGTCGCCGCTGTCCTTTTGGATGGCGCACGAAACGCGCCCCTCCTCCATGCGGATATCCAGCACGGGAAGGGTCAGGACGATCCCCTTTGGCGTAGTCAGGGAAATCTCGTTCCGCGCCTTCCCGGTGAACAGCATCCAGACGGCCGCCTTTGCCGCAGCAGCGGCGCAAGAGCCGGTGGTAAAGCCCATGCGCAGGCGCTTGCCGTCCTTGGTGACGTACTCTTCCATCGTCAGCGGGTGATCTGATACATCAGTGCATTGCAGATGGCTGCAGCTACGTTGCTGCCGCCTTTTCTGCCCCGCGCCACGATATAGGGCACGTCGCAGCCGATGATGTTTTCCTTGCTTTCCACCACATTGACAAAGCCCACCGGTACACCGATGATGAGCGCCGGGGTCAGTCTGCCTTCGTCCATCAGCTTTTTGATCTCCAGCAGCGCTGTGGGGGCGTTGCCGATGGCGAAAATGCAGTTTTTGTCCAGCATGGCTGCCCGCTCCATGGAAACGGTGGCACGGGTAACCCCCCGCTCCTTTGCCTCGGCAGCCACATCCGGGTCGGAGATAAAGCAGTGCACTTCGCCGCCAAGCTTTTTCAGGATGGTCTTGTTGATCCCGGCCATGGCCATATTGGTGTCGGTGACGATATGACAGCCTCCCTTGAGGGCTTCGATCCCCTTTTTGACGGCGTCCTCGGAAAATATCAGATTGTCCGCATAGTCAAAATCAGCGGTGGTGTGAATCACCCGTTTGACCACGGGCGCGACCTCCGGAGCAAAGGTGCGGTCGCCCAGAATCTCGGTGATGATCTCAAAGCTGCGCTTTTCAATGTCCATAGGTTTGACGATTTCGATCATTGCAATTTCTCCTTGATACAGGCCTTATAAAACCGCTGGGCAAAGGCCGGATTGGCATAAAAATGAAAATGAGGATATCCCGCGTAAAGGTGCTCATCGGCAAAAACACAGTCCCATTGCTTTCCGGTGGATTTTTCCGCCACAAATGCGTCGCCGGTCTGCGCCGCGTCCCAGTGGTGAAACTCGTGTCCGCGAATCTGCTCCCCCGCCGCGCACAAAAGATTGTCCCGCTTTGCGGTGAGGGTCACATAGCCGAAGCGGGTCAGCTTTTTGTTGTCAAAGCTCTTTCCAGGGAGAAAGCCAACCATAGGATACTCCCCGATGGCCTCGGTCAGGTACATAAAACCGCCGCATTCGGCGATACAGGGCAAGCCCCGCCTGAGGGCAGCCAGAACGCTTTCCCGCATGGATCGGTTGTCGGAAAGCTGCCGGGCATACAACTCGGGATAGCCGCCGCCCAGATAGAGGCCATGGATGTTTTGGGGAAGCTCGCTGTCCTCCATCGGGCTGAAGGGTACCAGCTGCGCTCCCATTTCCGTAAGTGCCTCCAGGCTGTCCTCGTAGTAAAAGCAAAAGGCGTTGTCCCGGGCGACGGCGATGCGCACGGATTCTGTTTGCTTCTGAAGCAAAACAGGTGTAAAGGAAATTGGCTTTGCAGTATTTGCCAGCTTCAGCAGTCCATTCAGATCAATGCTTTCCTCGGCCTGCGACGCCAGCTTGTCCAGCTTTTCCCGAAGATCGGTGATCTCGGCTGCAGTGACCAGCCCCAGATGTCGGCTTTCCAGCGTACAGTCCGGCATCTTGGGCAAGAAGCCCAGTGGGAGCACTTTTCCGGCAAACCGCCGCTCGATCTCACCCTTGAGCGCCTGATAGGTGGACGCCGTGCAAGAATTGAGAATGACGCCCCGGATTCCGCTGTCCGGTACAAAATCCAAAAAGCCCTGAATGGAGGCAAGGACGGAAAGGGACGCCCCTTTTCCGTTCACCACCAACACCACAGGAGACTCTGTCTGATTCGCCGTTTCCCATGTGCTTCCCCGGAGGGTGGTCAGACCCATCCCGTCGTAAAAGCCCATGACGCCCTCGATGATGCTCACGTCACGATCGGCAGCGTTTTTCGCCAGAAGATACCGGGCGGTGTTTTCCTCAAAGAAAAACAGATCCAGATTGGCGCTTTTCGCGCCGATGATCCTGCTGTGAAACATGGGGTCGATATAGTCGGGGCCGCACTTGAAGGCTCCCACCTTCATCCCCCGGTTGACCAACGCCTGCAGCACAGCGCAGGTCACGGTGGTTTTTCCGCAGCCGCTGTTGGTGCCGGCAAAGAGCACTCTCGGGATGTTCTGTTCCATGTTCGGGCTCCTTTCCCCTCAGCGGATCTCCTTGGGATCGGTGACCACCGGGATCCCCTTTTCCCGCGCCAGATCGAGCAATCTGCCGTTGATCCCGTTCAGGCTGCCCACAGGCGTTCCTGCGTCCAAAACACAGCCGCAGGACAGCATGCACTGTGCCGCCCGGTCAAAGGCCTTCTCCGGCATCGGCTCGAAGGCGGGTGCGGCGATCACATGATCGCTCAGCGTCATGGCCACCTGACAGTCCACGTCGTTTTCAAACAGGACGCCGGTAGCAAAGGGGATCTGCCGCTTTTGCAGTACGCGGTAACAAGGGATCCCCTTTCCCCCGCCTGCCACTACAAATACTTTAGGCATTCCTGCAGGTTTTGTCAACTCTACACTGCCGAAAAGCAGGTTATAGCTCCCATGATGGATATCGTACAGGCGATCGATGGCGTCGCCGTCAAAAATTTCGTCCGGAGAGCCAAAGGCCGCGATGGTATCGCCCTTGACGCACAGGATATAATCGGAGATCTTTGTGGCAAGGTCGATTTCGTGGAGGGACATAATGACGGTGATGCCCCGCTCGTGCGCCATTTCCCGGAGGATGTCCAGCAGCTCGATCTTGTGCCGGATGTCCAGATAGGCGGTGGGCTCGTCCAGAACGATGACCTGCGGCTGCTGACAGATGGCGCGCGCCAGCATGATGCGCTGACGCTGACCGTCGGACAGAGTGGTGAAGTCTCGTTCCGCAAGGTCGAAGGCGTGTACCCGTTCCAGCGCCTCGCGCACGATCTCCTTGTCCTTGGGGGTCAGCTTGCCCATGGCGTTGGTGTAGGGATAGCGTCCCATGGCCACGACCTCCTCGCAGGTCATCAGCTCGGGCTGGATGCGGTCGGTGAGCACCACGGCCACCTGCTTTGCCATCTCCTTCGGCGCCCATGCATACACGTCGTGGCCGTCCATATAGACTTCACCGCCGATCTTTGCCAGATGCCGGGTGATGGATTTCAGGATCGTGGATTTTCCCGCGCCGTTGGGGCCGATGAGGGTGAGGATCTTTCCCTTTTCGATGCTGACGCAGATATCGTGGATGAGCACATTGCCGTTATAGCCGACGGCAAGATCCTTGGTAGTGAAATATGCCATATTGCCCTCCCTTACTGCTGATTCTTCCGGCGCTTGAGCATCATATAAATCACCACAGGGGCGCCGAAAACAGAGGTCACCGTGCTGATGGCCATTTCTTTCGGAGAGAAGGCCGTGCGCGCGATCAGATCACAGAAGATGCAGAACACCGATCCGCACAGGAAGGCTGCCGGGATCACCATGGCAGGCCGAGAGGTTTTAAGCATCGACCGGGTGATATGAGGAACGGCAATGCCCACAAAGGAGATCGGCCCCGCAAAGGCGGTAACACAGGCAGAAAGCAGGCTGCTGAGCAGAATGAGCGCCGCGCGGAAAAGCTTGATATTGATACCCAGGCTCTGGGCATAGCCCTCCCCCAGCGCATAGGCGCCGATGGGCTTGCTCATCAGCCATGCAGCGATGAGACAGACAATACAGATCCAGAATGCGGTCACCACATTGCTCCATGAGGCTCCGCTGAAGCTGCCCATCGACCAGTTGGTCAGATTGACGATGGACGCCTCGTTGGCAAAGGTGATGCAAAAATCGGTGACCGCCGAGCAGATATATCCAACCATGATGCCGATCACCAGCAGCATGGACATATTGTGCACTTTTTGAGAAAACAGCAAAACGATGGCCACAATGATCAGCGAACCGATAAAGGCCGCAAGGATCATCACCACCGAGCTGATCCGCGTGATCCGGGTGGCAAGAAAGATCATAGTGATGCCCACCACCATCTTTGCGCCGGAGGAGATACCCAGCACAAAGGGACCCGCGATAGGATTGCGGAAAAAGGTCTGCAGCAAAAAGCCGGAGACAGACAGCGCGCCGCCCAAAATGGCCGCAAGGAGCATTCTGGGGATGCGTATGCTGAAAATGATCTTGTTGTCGGAGGTGGCGCCCAGCGCCTGGCCAAGCTCCTCCTGATAGTTTCCTCCGAAGAGGTTAAGAATCTTGAAGCGGACGGCGTCCCAAACCATTTTGAGCACGTCTCCGGCGGGGATCTTTACCGAGCCGGTGTTGACATTGAGGATCAGT
>CADBTM010000080.1 GCA_902797555.1 Oscillospiraceae bacterium | reverse complement strand
ATTCCGCCGAATCCATCTGTTATATGCCGGCCTTCGGCATCTCCATCGCCGCCACCTCGCTGGTGGCCCAGCATCTGGGCGCCGGGGAGAAGGAGCGCGCCTTCCACTTCGGACGGCTGTGCATGTGGATGGGCGTGGGCATCATGGTGATCACCGGCGGAGCCCTGTTTTTGGGCGCGCCGCTGGTGCTGCGCATCTTTACCCGGGATGCCGCCGTCATCGCGCTGGGCACAAAGGTTCTGCGCATTCAGGCGGTGGTCGAGCCTCTGGTGGGCGCGGGCAACGTGCTCAGCGGCGTCTTCAGCGGCGCCGGCGACACCCGCTTCCCCTTCTATGTGTCGGTGATCGGCATGTGGCTGGTGCGCCTCCCGGTGGCACTGCTGCTCATCTATGTCTTCCACTGGGACCTCACCGCCATCTGGCTGGGCATGGCGCTGGATTGGGTGGCCAGAGGCAGCATCTGCCTGATCCACTTTTTCCGAAGAAAATGGCTTATGGCGTGGGAAGCCCGTGAACGCCGCATGGTGAAAAGCTGAAAGAAGAGAAAACAATAAAAAGGGGCAGGCTCCCGTGAAAAAGACCAGAAAGAAAAAACGGAAGAAATAAAGAAAAAAGCCGCCGAAAGGCGGCTTTTTTATGTGTAAATAGGGCTTTGCAGACATTCCCCGCAGGGTATCTTCCCCAGTGGGGAAGGTGGCACGGCGAAGCCGTGACGGATGAGGCAGGCCGATACCGTATGGTTTGGTACAACCTCATCCGCCTCGCTGATGCTCGGCACCTTCCCCGGAGGGGAAGGCTTCCCGCGGAAGCAAGCTTGCGGAAATCAGGATCCCCGCTTTACAGATACTGCTTCAGCAGGTCTACCTTGTCGGTGCGCTCCCAGCTCAGATCCAGATCGGGGCGGCCCATATGGCCATAGGCGGCCACCTGCTGATAGATGGGTGCGCGCAGGCCGAGGACGTCGATCATGGCGGCGGGACGCATATCAAAATGCTTGCGGACGATTTCGGCCAGACGGTTGTCGTCCAGCTTGCCGGTGCCAAAGCTGTCCACCAGCACGGAAACCGGCTGCGCCACGCCGATGGCATAGGCCAGCTGCAGCTCGCACTTGTCGGCCAGCCCTGCGGCTACCAGGTTTTTGGCGATATACCGGGCAAAATAGGCTCCGGTACGATCCACCTTGGTGGGATCCTTGCCGGAAAAGGCGCCGCCGCCGTGACGGGCATAGCCGCCATAGGTGTCCACGATGATCTTGCGTCCGGTCAGACCGGAGTCACCGGCGGGGCCGCCCACCACAAAGCGTCCGGTGGGGTTGACGAAAAAGCGGGTGTTTTTGTCCAGCAGACGGGAGGGGACGGCCTTTTCGATGACCTCCTCGATGACGGCCTCCCGCACCTGCTCCAGGGATGCCTCGGGAAGATGCTGGGTGGAGATCACGATGGTGTCAAACCGCTCGGGCGCGCCGTTTTCGTCATACTGCACGGTGACCTGACTCTTTCCGTCGGGCAGGAGGAAGGGAACGACGCCCTCCTTGCGCACCTGCGCCAGACGGCGGGTGAGCTCGTGGGCAAAGGTGATGGGGGCGGGCATGAGCTCCCGGGTCTCCCGGCAGGCATAGCCGAACATCATGCCCTGATCGCCCGCGCCGATGAGATCGTAGGCGTCCTTGGCGCCGATGCGGTTTTCCAGCGCGTTGTTGACGCCCATGGCGATGTCGGGGCTCTGCTCGTGGATGGAGGAGATGACGGCGCAGGTGCGATAGTCAAAGCTCTCGCCCGATCCGTCATAGCCGATCTTTTTCACCGTGTCCCGCACCACCTGCTGGATGTCCACATAGGAGGTGGTGGTCATTTCGCCCATCACCATCACCATGCCGGTGGTGGCGCAGGTCTCGCAGGCCACGTGGGCATTGGGATCCTGCTTGAGCGCCGCGTCGAGAACGCCGTCGGAGACCTGATCGCACAGCTTGTCGGGATGCCCCTCGGTGACGCTCTCGGAAGTGAAGATTCGTTTGTTT
Source organism: Oscillospiraceae bacterium (assembly GCA_902797555.1). Lineage (GTDB taxonomy): Bacteria > Bacillota > Clostridia > Oscillospirales > Butyricicoccaceae > UBA4644. The sequence continues at coordinate 1,387 of CADBTM010000080.1, read as the reverse complement.
GCCATATTGGTTTCCTTTCTGATGTACATATTGAGAAGAAAGCAAAAAAAGACCCCCGAGAAGGAGGGAGTCTTGATCGTATCTGCAAGCCGCTCCTTATCGATGTTAGCGGAACCACCTTCTCTCATGTCGAGCAGGTTGGCGTGCGGTCATTGAGCTAACTCTCTACCGCAACTCTGGATAATGGCGTCTATTCTGTTTTCACATCTCTGGTAAGAAGTATACCAGAGCCTGCATCAAAAAGCAATAGATAAATTGTAAATGCAGGCTATTCCCGCTTGCCCAGCTCCCAAAAGGCCACGGCGGAGGCGGCGGCCACGTTGAGAGAGTCCACCCCGTGGGACATGGGGATCATCACGGTATAGTCGCTTTGCGCAATGGTGCTGTCCGAGAGGCCGTCCCCTTCGGTGCCCAGGATGACGGCCAGCTTTTCCTCCCGCCGCAGAACGGGATCGTCGGGGGGCAGAGAGGATTCCCGCAGCGCCATGGCCACCGTTTTAAAGCCATGCTCCCGCAAAATCGCCATGCCCCGCTCCGGCCAGTCGGCGGCCGTTTCGCCGATCACCGCCCACGGCACCTGAAAGATGGTGCCCATGCTCACCCGTACCGAGCGGCGGTAGAGCGGATCACAGCAGGAGGGCGTGAACAGCACCCCGTCCATGTGCAGCGCGGCGGCCGAACGGACGATGGCACCCAGATTGGTGGGATTCATGATGTTTTCCAGCACCGCAACCCGGCGCGCCCCGGACAGGATCTCCTCCGCCGAGGGCAGCGGCCTGCGCCGCATGGCGCACAGGATCCCCCGGGTGAGGGGAAAGCCGGTGAGCTGGGTGAGTACGTCCAGCGGCGCCACATAGACGGGCACGTCGGGACACATCTCCAGGATCGGCCTGGCCTGCCCCTCCACATGCCGATGCTCCATCAGCAGGGATACGGGGCGATAGCCGCCGGCCAGCGCCCGCAGGATGACGTTGGGGCTCTCGGCGATAAAAAGCCCTTCCTGCGGATCGTACAGATGGATGAGCTCCCGCTCGTTCAGCCGGGCATAAACGTCCAGCGCGGGGTCGGAAAAGTCGGTGATCTCGATGATGCCCATGGATGAAGCTCCTTTTGTGAGGTTGCTTTTATTGTACCAGAAGAGACAGGGTTTTTCTACTGTAATATTTTTAGAGAATATTACAAATTGTAATCAAATGATGCCGTGTTTCCCTTGCCTTCAAAGGCTCCCCTGTGTAAGGGGAGGCTTTACGTGGGTTTCCACCTCATCCGTCATTGCCTTCGGCAATGCCACCTGTCTCGCTGCGGCTCGGTCACGCCCCGGCTCTGACATGCCACCGGCATGTCATTCACTCCCGGGGCGCCGCTTCGCTACCCAAAGGGGAAGGTT
>CADBTM010000079.1 GCA_902797555.1 Oscillospiraceae bacterium | reverse complement strand
TATTCACTGTCAAATGTAATGGTGCCGCCGTGGCTTTCGGCGATCTGCTTTGCGATGGCAAGGCCGAGACCGGTGCCGCCGCTCTCCCGGGAGCGTGCCTTGTCCACCCGGTAGAATCGCTCGAACAGGCGTGGCAGGTCCTCCTTGGGCACACCGATGCCGGTGTCCTCCACCCGGAGAAACACCCGCTCGCCCTCGGTGCCGCCGGTAAGGGTGACGCTGCCCTGAGGCTTATTGTATTTGATGGCGTTGGTGAGGATATTGATGACCACCTGCTGGATGCGCTCGGCGTCGCCGCAGGTCATGGGCAGCTGCGTGGGCAGGTCGGTTTTGAGGGTCAGGCCTCGGTTGCCCGCCTCCATCTCCATGGCCTGCGCCGCTTTTTTGCCGATGGCCAGCAGATCCATGGGCTCCATCTTCATCTCCATCCGGTTATAGTCCAGCCGGGTGAGGGTGAGCAGATCCTTGACGATGCGGGTCATGCGGTCGGCCTCGCTGGAAATCACGCCCAAAAAGCGCATTTGGGTCTCCCGGTCGATGTCGTCGGCACTCATCAGCGTTTCGGCATAGCCCCGGACGTTGGTCAGCGGCGTGCGCAGCTCGTGGGAGACGTTGGCCACAAACTCCCGGCGGCTGTCGTCCAGCTTGCGCTGTTCGGTGACGTCGTGAAGCACCGCCATCAGTCCCTGCCCGTCGCTGCCCAGCTTGATGGGCGCGAAAAACACCTTCAGAAACCGCTGGTTGGCGGCAAAGTCGATCTCGATGCTGCGGCCGTCCTGCGCCAGATCTTCCCGACGCACCTGCACGTCGGGAAAGACGTCGGAATAGGTGCTGTCGTCGGTGAGTCTGCGTCCCAGCATGGTCTCGGCGGCGGGGTTATACTGCAGCAGCCGTCCGTTGGAATCAAAGGCCACCATGCCGTCGGCCATGTGCTGGAAGAGAGTGTCCAGCTTGTTGCGCTCCTCCCCCACCTGATTCAGCGTGCTTTCCAGCTGCACGCTCATCTCGTTGAAGGTCTGGCTGAGGATGCCGATCTCGTCGTTGGATTCGATCTCGCTGGGGTTGGAAAAGTCTCCTCCCGCGATGCGGGCGGCCTGTTCGGTCAGCCGCTCCACCGGGTTGGTGATGGTTTTGGACAGCAGGAAGGACAGAAAAATGGCCACCACCAGTCCGAACAGCATGGCGCGGATCAGAATGGTGAACAGGTTCCAGTTGAGCTCGCTCAGCTCGGTTTTGTCGTCCAGCACGCCCACCACAAAGGCGGTGCTCCCATCCTCGCTGCGGATGGGGATGGCCACGTCAAAATATTCGGACAGGAGGCCGTTTTCCTGCCCCACCTGCCCGTTCATGGCGGTGAGGATATTGGGGGTCAGCGCCATATCGCTGCCATAGCTGTCGTCCGAGCCCGAAAGGTATTTTCCGGTTTTTCCGTCCAAGACGTAAAACCGGCGGTATTCGTCGATGCCCAGCGGGGCGGAATAGGCCTCGATCATTTCCCGCAGCGCCTTTCCGTCGGCGCTCACTGAGGCGTTTTGTTCCAGCGTGAGGATAAACTCGCCGGTAAAGACCGACGACATCTGGCTTTCAAACTCCTGAATGTGGTAGGAGGTCACCGAATTGATGAGGAAGGTGCCCACCACCGCCATCACCGATACGATGAGCAGTACCAGCACCAGCACCAGCTTCATATGAAGACTCCGGAACAAAAGATCACCTCCTGAATGGTAAAGTACGCGTTATTCTGAGAGAAAAATGCCCTGCCTTCCCCTAAGGGGCAGTGGATGCGGCGCGTGATTTGCCCTGCGGGGCATGGGACTCCCGTCCCCCGCGGGAAACCTTCCCCTCTGGGGAAGGTGGCACGGCGGAGCCGTGACGGATGAGGTGGAAGAGTACCATATGGCTTGGTACAACCTCATCCGCCTCGCAGGCTCGGCACCTTCCCCGGAGGGGAAGGCTGTGTAGAAGCGCGCGGCGCTCACGCGCCGGAGGACGCCCCCGCGTCCTTCCGACTATTCCTTATTTTTGCAGATAGTACCCCACGCCACGCTTTG
>CADBTM010000078.1 GCA_902797555.1 Oscillospiraceae bacterium | reverse complement strand
GACTGGAGGGCATCACGCTGGAGGATACCACCGAGGCGCTGGAGATGCTCGATCCGGAGCACAACCGTATCGCCACCTTCTATATCAGCGACACCCATTCGCCCCGTCTGCGCGCTCTGCGCAAGGAAAAGCGGGAGCTGGAAGAGCAGATCCGCCGCCTTTCTCCCGGCGCGGAGAAAGAGGAATTGCAGGCCAGACGTGTTTTGGTGGCTGCCGACGAAGAGCATGAGGAAATGCGGATCCGGCGGGAGCTCAGCGAGGCACTGCGCCCCCTTTTGCCCGCCATGCTCCACAATATGGAAGCCATCGCTGATTTGGATCTCACCATTGAAAAGGCACATCTTGCAAAGCAATACGGCGGCGCCATGCCCCAGATCACCGCAACGGAAGTGGTCCTGGAAAACATGATCAATCCCCAGATCTCCGATCTGCTCAAGGAAAAAGGGAAGACCTTTACCCCTGTGTCCATCGCGCTGGATCGCGGCGCTACCGTCATCACAGGTGCAAACATGGGCGGCAAGAGCGTCGCGCTCAAAACCATCGCTCTCAACATTTTGCTCACCCATTGCGGCTTTTTCCCCTTTGCAACCGAGGCAAAGGTTCCGCTGTTTGACAGCATGCACATCATCTCCGAGGATCTGGAGTCGATCGATCGCGGTCTTTCCAGCTTTGGCGGTGAGATCGTTCGGTTCAATCAGGTGATCGACCAGCTTTCCCAAGGCTTTGCATTCATCATGCTGGATGAGTTTGCACGAGGCACCAACCCGGACGAGGGCGCTGCCATCGTTCAGGCTGCTACGACCTATCTCAACGGTCAGAATGCGGTCACCGTCCTTGCCACCCACTATGACGGTGTGGCCGATCTGGGCTCTTCCCATTATCAGGTGATCGGTCTGAAGGATCTGGATGTAGATGCGCTGCAGAGGGAAATCGCCCAATCTCACGGGGACGTGGGCGTGGAGCTGATCGGCCGACATATGAACTACGGCCTGTATCGGGTGGAAGGAAAGGCCGACTGCCCCAGAGATGCCTTAAATATCTGTCGCCTGTTGGGCATGCGCCCCGAGATTCTGTGTTTGATCGAAAAAAATTACGAGGTCTGACAGCAAAAACTATTGACATTATTTTTTCAGTTCGTTATAATTACAGTATAAAAGACGGAAGTATCGGCTTCAGTTTTCTGTGAAAATTGAATACGGACAATAGAGGTGCGGATCACAAGGTAGCGTTCCGATGAGAAGGGGAAGGATTCCCAATGCGGATTGTAAATAGGTGGCCGCCGAAAGCACGTTTTGGATCCTGACAAGCGCGCTTGGGAGCAACGCTCAGTGCGGTGTTACTGTCATGTCGTCATGAAGCGCTATTGATCGGAATGGAAAATGTTCTAATCAATGGCGCCTTTTTTCGTCTTTTCCTGCACTTGCGCACAATTCACTTTTCATATTTTCAGATCACTAATTTATTTTTGAGGAGGAAAAAGAAAATGAAATCTGTAATTCGCGTTAGAATGGGTGCTGAGGATGCTCATTACGGCGGAAACCTGGTGGACGGCGCGCACATGCTCCACCTGTTCGGCGACGTCGCTACCGAGCTTCTGATCATGAACGACGGCGATGAGGGTCTGTTCAAGGCCTACGACGAGGTCGAGTTCATGGCTCCCGTTCATGCCGGCGATTATATCGAGGCTTCCGGCGAGATCACCAACATCGGCAACACCTCCCGCAAGATGACCTTCGTTGCCAAGAAGGTTATCACTCCCCGTCCCGACATCAATGACTCCGCCTGCGACGTTCTGCCTGAGCCCGTCGTGGTCTGCCGTGCTTCCGGCACCTGCGTTGTCGTCAAGGATCGTCAGCGCGGCAAGCAGGTCAAGGACTAATCTGACCCAATCATTTTGTTTTGAGGTGTGAAGCATGGAAAAACTGATCATTACCGCCGCTATCTGCGGCGCTGAGGTCACCAAAGAGCACAACCCCGCCGTTCCTTATACCAAAGAAGAGATGGTTCGTGAGGCAAAGTCCGCTTTTGATGCGGGCGCAGCCGTCATCCACGTCCATGTCCGTTGGGACGATGGCACCCCCACCCAGGATCGTGAGCGGTTCCGCGAGATCCTCGACGCCATCAAGGAAGCATGTCCCGGCGTCATCCTGATTCCCTCCACCGGCGGCGCGGTCGGCATGACTGCGGACGAGCGTCTCCAGCCCACCGAATTGTTCCCCGAGATGGCCACGCTGGACTGCGGCACCTGCAACTTCGGCGACGATATCTTCACCAACGATATGCCCACCATGCGCGCCTTTGGCAAGCGCATGCTGGAAAACGGCATCAAGCCCGAGTACGAGTGCTTTGAAATCGGCCATCTTGACACTGTCCTCAACATGGCCAAGAAGGGCGAAGTTCCCGGCGCTCCCATGCAGTTCAACTTTGTTCTGGGTGTCTCCGGCTGTACTCCCGCCACTCCCGAGAATCTGGCCTTCTTGGTCAATAAGATCCCTGCCGGCTCCACCTGGACGGTCACCGGCGTCGGCCGCGGCGCGTTCCCCATGGCCGCCTGCGGCATCATCATGGGCGGAAACGTCCGCGTTGGCTT